>NZ_JBYSXD010000026.1:10715-63533 GCF_058781865.1 Arthrobacter sp. FW306-1B-F12A | reverse complement strand
GTTTAGACGCGTCTAAACGACAACACCTGTTAGTTAGTTGGGTTCGCTAGCTTGCGCGGGAAGACTGCGCGCCGCCGGCATGGCCCGACGCCGCCCGGCGTTCCGCCAGCCGGATCTCGAGTACGGAGTCCATGGCCTGCTGGACGCGGTCGGCTGCACCCGCGGCGGTGAAATCGCGTTGGGCCTCTTCGAGATGGACCAGCGCGTCCGTGTTTTCACCGGCTGCCTTGAGGGCCTTGCCGAGGAGGAACGCGACTTCGCCTGCGGTGTGCCGGGCGAGGACATCGCGGTCCGCGTGGATTTCGCGCAACTTGGTGATGGCTGCCGGGATGTCGCCCGTCAGGTAGAGCCAGCGGGCGCGGATAAAGGCAACTTCCAACTGGTCCGTCTTGTTTCCGCCCACAATCGACAGGGCGAGTTCAGCGCGTTCGATGGCCGAGAGCGTCTCCGGCTCCACGATTCCCGAGGAGAGCCGGACAGCCGCCGACGCCTTGTTGAAACGGGCCCACAGCTCAATGTCGTTGGCGGGGGAGAGCAGCTTGGCGGCGCGCTCGTGATGCTTGATGCCTTCAACGTAGTCGTGGCGCATGAAAGCTACGTTTCCCACCACCCAGGCCACTTCGCCTGCGAGCTGCGACATCGAATGATCGTCCATCTGGTTGTTCATGGCCTGGCAATACGTCCAGGCCTCGTCCAACCTGCCACTCTCGGCCAATGCACCGATCAGGGCGCGGTGCGCCCCGATGATCAGGGTTGAGCCTTTGGGCAGCTGCTCGGAAAGCCTCACGGCTTCCTTGGCGTGCTCGACGGCGGTGGACAGCTGCCCTTGTCCGTGGCAGACGGCGGCAAGCATCTGGCGGGCGCGGACGCCCAGGCCCGCAGATTCGGTAGCCATGGGATGCTCCAGGAGATGCTGGATGATCTGCTGGCACTCCTTCAACTGGCCCTGCTTCATGAGGCATTCGGCCTGCATGTAGGTCATGTTCCACCAGGCGCTGGTGTTCTTTGCCTCGAGCGCGATCTGGGCGGCGGTTGATGCGTGGCTTGCGGCAAGCGGGTAGTCCCTGAGGTCCCACGCTTGCCTGGCGTACAGCCCTGCGAGCACGTATTCGGCGTCACTGACGGATACGGGTTGGCTCCAGGCTTCCAAGGCTTTCGGTGCCAGCTCCAGACGGCGGGCGAGTTCTTCAATGACTTCGGCCGTGGGCTCCCGCCGGCCGGTTTCAAGAAGTGAAATGTAGCTGGGTGAGTAAAGATCCCTGCCCAATTCAGCCTGGGTCAGCCCACGTTCGAGCCGTTCGGCACGGAGCTTTTCTCCGAATCCGTTCCCCACAGGTTCCTCCTAGAGGCTTGTCTTTGCGCTGTCTTTACGCCTAAAGCTTGACAGTCGCTGTGGAAAACATTTTACAATGAATGTCAACAGGGACCGCGAAATTTCCGTAACGAATCCGACTCGCATTGAGGAAAAATTATGTTGAAGAAGATTGCTGCAGCAGTGGCCTTGGCCGGCGCTCTTGCATTCTCCGCCGCGGCGCCAGCCGTCGTTTCCGCAGCCCCTGTGGCAGACACCGTCAGCACGGTGCTCAGCATTGGTAACTGGCCTGATCCGATGAGGGTGTCGCAGGCTATCGGCAACTGGCCCGATCCGATGGGTGTGGTCTCGCAGGCTATTGGTAACTGGCCCGATCCGATGAGGGTGTCGCAGGCAATCGGTAACTGGCCCGATCCTGTGTAGCTGAGGCTCGACGGCGGCACCCGGGATCCCGGTGGCCGCTGGATAATTCAAATGAAGTGAAGAAGTCCCCGGTAGTCTGAAATCGACACACCGGGGATTTCTTTTGCTCGAAGATCCGTGTGGACCGTGATATGCCCCGAGTCTTTGTGTCGGGTTGTTAACAACACTTGTCTCTAAACCTCAGGGGCGAGCGAGAAAACCGGTCAGGGGAATGTTTCCGGGTTTTCCCTGGCTGCCGAAAAGCTCGTTAAATAAAGTAGAAGACCTTCCGAGTGGAAGGTCTTCTACCAATTGGTCGGGATGACAGGATTTGAACCTGCGACCTCTTCGTCCCGAACGAAGCGCGCTACCAAGCTGCGCTACATCCCGATCCGCTGCGAAAGCAACTGTTCAAGAATAGCCGATCCCTCCCCGGATGCGAAATCGAAGGACGCCCGCCTGCGGAACCACTGGCTCAGACCAGCGAGTCCTTCCAGGCGCCGTGCAAGCGGGCGAAACGCCCTCCTCCGCCGATGAGCGCGGCCGGCGTGCCGTCTTCGACGATGCGTCCCTCGTGCACCACCAGCACCCGGTCCGCTGTCTCAACAGTAGAGAGCCGGTGGGCGATGATGATCGCGGTCCGTTCGGAGTCCGCACCGGACAACAGGCTGCTCAGGCCGGCCTGCACCAGTCGTTCCGAGGGGATATCAAGCGAAGATGTCGCCTCGTCCAGGATCAGTACTGCCGGGGCCGCAATGAAGGCCCGGGCAAAGCCGATCAGCTGCCGTTGCCCGGCGGAGACCCGGCCGCCACGCTTGTTGACGTCGGTGTCGTAACCGTCAGGCAACGCGGAGATGAAGTCGTGCGCGCCAACGGCCTTCGCCGCGGTTTCGATCTCCTCGCGCGTAGCCTCGGGCCGCCCCAGGGCGATGTTGTCCGCCACGGAGCCGCTAAAGAGGAAGGCTTCCTGGGTGACCATCACGACGGCGCGGCGCAGGTCCGCCGTCGAAAGCTCCCGGAGGTCGACGCCGTCGAGGGTCAAGGATCCTTCGGTGACGTCGTAGAAGCGGGCGATCAGCTTGGCAAAGGTCGATTTGCCGGCGCCGGTCTGTCCAACGAGGGCTATGGTCTGTCCGGCGGGAATGTGAAGGTCCAGCTTGGGGACCACTACCTTGCCGTTGCCGTAGCCGAACTCCACTCCACGGAAGTCGATTTCGCCGCGCGCATGGGGCAATGGCACGGGGTTCTTGGGTGGCCGGACAGTAGGAACTTCTTCGAGCAGGCCGGACACCTTCTCGAGCGCGGCCTGGGCGCTCTGGAAGGAGTTGTAGAACATGGCCATCTGGTCCACGGGCTGGAAGAAGCGCTTCGTTGAAAGGATCAGTGCCAGCAGCACGCCTACCGCCAGCTCTCCCGAGAGTACCCGGAAGCCGCCGAACAGCAGGACCACCGCGACGCACACGTTGCCGATGAGGACCAGTCCCGGTTGGAAGACACCGTTGAGGTTGATGGAGCGGACGGTGACTTTACGGTAGTCCTCGGAGAGTTCGGCATAGCGCTGGGCGTTCTCCGGCTCCTTGCGGAAAGCCTTGATGGCCCGGATTCCAGTCATGGTCTCCACGAAGTGGACAATCAGCCTGGCCGATACCACCCGCGATTCGCGGAAGGCGATCTGCGAGTGCTTCTGGTACCAGCGGGCCAGGAAGTACGCAGGCACTCCCGTGGCGAGCATGAGCAGCCCGCTGCGCCAGTCGAGGGCAAACACCGTAAATGCCGTGAAAAGCATGAACAGGATCCCCGAAGCAAGCGAGCTCACGCCCGAATCAAGGAGTTCACGCAGCGCCTCCAGGTCCGAAGTCTGGCGCGCGATGATCCGGCCCGAGGTGTACTTCTCGTGGAACTCCAGGCTGAGCCGTTGGGTGTGCCGGAAGACCCTCAGCCGCAGGTCGAGGAGCATTGACTGGCTCAGCTTCGCCGTGGAAGTGACGTAGAGGGCGGTCAAAATCGCCGTTGCGACGGCCGCTGTCAGGTACAGGACGCCGGCCAGGACCACGGGCATGTTGTTTCCGGCGAGCAGCGAGGGCAGTGCGTGGTCGATGCCGAAAGCGATGATCGCCGGCCCGGCCACCCGGGTGGCCTGCGAGAGCACCACCATGGCCAGCGTCAGCCAGAACCGCAACCGCACCGGGCGGATGAGCGATCCCAGCAAGGCGACCGACCGCCGTCGTACTGCTTTGCTGTCGCTGCGGCTCAGGTGGGCGTTGTCTTCATTGGCGGTTCCGAACGTGCTCATCGGCGGCCCTCCCCGGCTTGGTCCATGTGCTGTTCCGAATCCAGCTCGTGTTCTAGTTCGTCGAGTTCGAGGTCGAGGTCCTTCGGCCCGGAGTCGAGGCTCGCGATCACGTAGCGGTAGTGGGCGTTGTTGGCCAACAGTTCCGTATGGGTCCCGACGGCGGTGATGCTTCCGTTTTCGAGCAGCGCCACGCGGTCGGCGAGGGCAACGGTGGAGGGCCTGTGCGCGACGATGAGCGTGGTGGTGTCCCGGAGGACTTCGCGGAGCCTGGCTTCGACGAGTTCCTCCGTGTTCACGTCCAGGGCCGACAGGGGATCATCCAGCACGAGGACCTTGGGCTTCGCCGCGATGGCCCGGGCGAGCGCGATCCGCTGCCGCTGGCCACCGGAAAGGCTCAGGCCTTCCTCGCCGATAAGGGTCCCGACGCCGTCGGGCAGCGAATACGCGAAGTGCGCCTGCGCGACGTCGAGCGCTTCCTCAAGGGCTTCCTCGGAAGCGTCGGGCGCGCCGAGCAGCACGTTGTCCCGGACCGAGCTGGAGAACAGGGTGGTGTCCTCGAAGGCGACCGCCACCACGGTCCTCAGCTGCTCGACGCTGAAGTCTCGGACATCCACGCCGTCGATGGTCACGGATCCTTCGCTCACGTCATAGAGCCGGGGAACCAGCTGGAGCAAGGCGCTCTTTCCGCTACCGGTAATGCCCACGAGCGCCATGGTTTCGCCGGGCCTGATGTCCAGGGTCACGTCGTGCAGGAGCCGGGCGCCGTCGTCGAAACCGAAACCGGCGGCCTTGAAGCTCAAGGCCCCGCGCAGTTCCTTGGGTGTCCTGGGGTTCGCCGGACTGGTGATGGTGTTGGGCGTGTCCATGACCTCGAAGTGGCGATCGAGGGCGGTCTTGGCGGTCAATGCCATGGCCAGGAGGGTCCCCGAGAATTCCACCGGTGCCGCGACCACCGCTGCGGTGCCGAAGAAGGCAACCAAGGAACCGATGCTGAGTTGGCCCATGGAGACGAGCAGGACGCCCGCCACCAGCCCGACGCCGAGCGCCAGCTCGGGCAGCAGTGTCACCACCAGCGTGAAGGTGGCTTGGTGCTTGGCCTTGGCGATCTCGGTCTGCCTCAGCTCCTCGGCCTGTTCATTGAAGTTCTCCAGTGCTTCGCGGCTGCGGCCGAACGCCTTGAGCACTCGGATGCCGTGAACGGACTCTTCGACCGTGGTGGCGAGGTCGCCGGCCTGGTCCTGGCTGAGCCGGGTCACCAGGCTGAAGCGGCGGCGGAAGCGGAAGGAATAGACCATGATGGGCACCGCGGCGGCCAGGAAGATCAAAGCCAGCTGCCAGCTCATCGCGAACATCACCGCGACGCCGATCACCACGGTCAAAGTGGTCACCACCAGCATGATCGCGCCGAACGCCATCCAACGCCGCAGGAAGTTCAAGTCCGTCATCGCACGGGACAGGAGTTGCCCTGACCCCCAACGGTCATGGAAGGAAACGGTGAGGTCCTGCAGGTGCCCGTAGAGGGAAACCCGCATCCTCGATTCCACCGTGGTGGCGGGATTGATGACGAACTGGCGCCGCAGCGCCACAAGCCCGGCTTCGGCGATGCCGAGTGCCAGAACCACGACGGCGGAAATCCAGACAGCGTCGGTAGGACCACCAGGGTGGAGGGATCCGTTGATCAGGACCCGCAGCACCTGGGGGATGGCAAGCGCCATGATGCTGGCCAGCAACGCGCTGACCAACCCCATGAAAAGCCGGGGGAGGATCGGTTTAACGTGCGGATAGAGACGTTTGACGGAGGTAAAGAATGAAGTCTGTTTGGCCATGCCCGCTTCTCAACAGCTTTGTCCCGGCGTTCCTGGGTTTTCGTACGACGCACGGAGGTAGTTTCCTATAGCAACTACCCTATGCCATCGCGTAACAGGATTCACAGCACCATTGCGTTGCGTGATACGAGGTATTCGGAACTGGTGGCGCTGGTTATTGACGGGGCGTCAGCGTCAGCAGCACTGCTTCCGGCTTGCACGCGATCCGGACCGGGGCGAAGCGCGAGGTGCCGATGCCGCCCGAGACGTTGACCGGCGTCGCGCGTCCGTTGTTCTCCCAGTCATGCAGGCCTTTGGCGCGCCACGTGGGGAGATCGCAATTGGCAACCAGGGCGCCGTAGCCGGGGATGCAGATCTGGCCGCCGTGGGTGTGCCCGGCGAGGATGAGGTCCGCCGCGTCGTTCGTGAAGTGATCCAGGACCCGTTGGTAGGGGGCATGGATAACGGCTACGCGCAGGTGCGGGCGGGAGTCCTGTCCCACGGTGCCGCGTGGCCAGCCGGTGTAGCGCTCCCGATTGAGATGGGGGTCGTCCACTCCGGAGAAATCGAAGCGGATTCCGTTGATGGGCAAGGACTGGTGCCTGTTGGTGAGGTCGATCCATCCGGACATCCCGAACCCTGAGCGCAGGCGCGGCCAATCGAGCTCGACCGGATTGTCCTTGACGCGGGACGGGCCGAGGAAATATGTGGCCGGGTTCTTGAACCGCGGGGCGTAGTAGTCGTTGGAGCCCGGGACGAAGACGCCCGGGAACTTCAACAGTGGCCGCAATGCGTCCAGCAGCGGAACAACGGCGTGGGGGTGGCTGAGATTGTCACCCGTGTTCACCACAAGGTCCGGCTCAAGCGCGGCGAGCGAACGCAGCCATTCGGCCTTCTTGCGTTGGCTTGGCACGAAATGGATGTCGCTTATGTGCAGCACCCGGACGGGAGCCGAGCCCTCAGGGAGGATGGGAACGGTCTCCTCGCGGAGTACGAACTGGTTCTTTTCCCAGAGGCCATAGGCGAAGCCTGCCACGCCAGCGGTTGCGCCCGCACCCGCAGCGACGGCAAAGCCGCGTCCGATGCTTCGGACGCGGCTTGCCAGCGATTCAATGACGGGCTTGGAGCCGCTAGCCATTGTTCTTTCCGTTGCCATTTCCATTGCCGTTCCCGTTGCTGCTCGGCTGGGTGCTCGGAGAAGTGTTGCCCGGAGTGGTGGTGCTAGGCGTCGAAGGCTTGAACCCGGGCGGGTCGAGCAGGTTCGACGGCGGAGCCGGGAACGGGTTGGTTCCATAAGTGGGAGCGACCTGGAGCATGTAGTTGGCGAACTGCGGACCAGCGATCATGTAACCGTCAATGCCCTGGTAGAACTTGCCATTGATGGTGACGTTCTGACCCGCTCGGTTCTGGCTGCCCAACGGATCGCCGAACCACGTGGCCGTTGCGAGGCCGGAAGTGTAGCCGGCAACCCAGGTGGAACCATTGGAGTCGTTGGTTCCGGTCTTGCCCGCGATGGGGAAGTTGGTCTTGGTGGAGATTCGAGGCTGGATCAGCGAGCCGGAGCCCTTATTCAGAACCTCTTGCATGGCGTAGGCAACACCATGAGCGACCTCGGGGGTGACCGCGCTCCTGCAGCTCGTGGACTGGGCCGGCAGCTTGGCGCCCGTCTGGTCGGTTACCGAGGTGATGGCGATCGGCTCGCAGTACGTGCCATTGTTGGCAAAGGTGGCGAAGGCGCTGGCCATGGTCAGTGGCGCGGTCTGGGTGGAACCAATCAGGTTGCCCAACGTTGTCATGGGAACCTTCGGGTTGGGATTGCTGGCGTCCGGCAGGCCGCCGTGGATGCCAACAGCATCGACGATCTTCTGGATGCCACACAGGTCAACCCTTGCAGCCGTGGCAAATGTCATGGTGTTGATGGAGTTGGCCAAACCATCCACCACTGTCATGGGCTTGTAATATCCACCCTCGGCGTTCTGGAGGTCATGGGTGCCATTGGTGCTGTCATACCAGCCGACCGTCGGAGTCGGGCACGTGTTCTTCCACGGGAAATTCTGGGGATACCGCCGGACGGTGCCATCCAGCACCGTATTCATCGACTTGCCCTCGTTCAACCATTCGGCAAAAGTGAAGGGCTTCATGGTTGAACCGGGCTGGAATCCGCCCAGTCCGTTGAGGTCATTGCCGTTGGCATCCAGTTTGTCTACGTTGAAGTTCTGCTCGGCCTGGAACTTCCCGTCGGCTGGCAGCCAGACGGTATTTTGGGCCATCGAGATGATCTTGCCGGTGCCCGGCTGGACCGACACCAAGGAAGCGCCCCATTTGTCCGGGTTAGCGCCGGCGGAAGCATCTACCTGGGCCTGGGCCACGGCCTGCGCCTTCGGGTCCAGTGTGGTCTGGATGGTCAGGCCACCCCGCGAGACGCGGTTGACGCGATCGTCGATGGTCGCGCCGTAGGCCGGGTTGTTGTAGAGCAGGTGCAGCACGTAGTCGCAGAAGTACGCGGCAGTGGCGGAGTAGGGGCAGCCTTGGCGAGGTTGCGTCACCTTGGTGGTAACCGGCGTCGCGATGGCGGCGTCGTAGTCGGCCTTCTTGATCTTTCCCTGGTCCAGCATGAGGCCGAGCACCAGGTCGCGACGCTGCTTCGCGTGGTCCGGGTTCGTCACCGGGTCGTAGTAGGACGGGCTGTTGACGACGCCGGCCAGCAAGGCGGCTTGCGGCAAGGTGAGGTCCTTGGCGCTGGTGCTGAAGAAGAGCCTTGAGGCGGCCTCGATGCCGTAGGCGTCCTTGTTGAAGAAGACGATGTTGAGGTAACCCTCGAGGATCTGCTGCTTGGAGAACTTCTTCTCCAAAGCGATGGACAGCTTCATTTCGCGAAGTTTGTCGCCCACGCCTTTGTTCACGCCATTGAGCTTGACGTCGGCACCCTTGTTCTGGGACACGAGCGACTCATTAATGACGTTGTTCACGTACTGCTGGGTGATGGTGGAAGCGCCCTGTTTTTGCCCGCGCGCCGTGCTCACGATGGCGCGCATGATGCCGGTGGCGTCAATGCCGCCGTGCTCATAGAAGCGGCTGTCCTCAACCGAGACGATCGCATCCTTGATGAAAGGGCTCATCTGGTCGAGCGAGACCCGCGTGCGGTTCTCGGAGTAGATCGAGGCGATCTGGCTGCCGTCCGCGGCCAGGATGGTGGTCGCCTGGCTGGGCGGGTTCACCTGAAGCTCCGCCGGCAGCGTGTCGAAGAACTGAATGGACCCACTCGCCGCACTGCCCGAAACGGCGGCCGCGGGAACGAGCAAGCCCGCCACCAGGACACCACAAATAGCGCTCACACCGAGGAATCCGAGGATCTTTCCAAGAGTGGTGGCAGTGTCGAATAGAGGGTTCCTACGAGTCACCATGTTCACCACTTTACCGGCAAGGGCTAGTCTTTCTTTCATGACCAAATGGGAGTACGCGACGATTCCGCTCATCATTCACGCTACAAAACAGATTCTGGACCAGTGGGGAGAGGACGGCTGGGAGCTCGTCCAGGTTGTTCCCGGACCCGACGGAAACGGACTTGTTGCATACTTGAAGAGGGAGAAGCAGTAACAATGACAACCCCCGCAGAAGCCACAGTTGGCGCGGATTCCACGGCTCCGGCATCCGCCGTCGAGCAGCGCCTTGCAGAACTGGGACTGACCCTTCCGGCCGTCGCAGCTCCGGTGGCCGCCTATGTTCCGGCCATCGTCTCCGGCAACCACGTCTACACCTCCGGACAGCTGCCCTTCATTAACGGCAAACTCGAAGCTACGGGCAAAGTCTCCAGCGGTGAAGAGGGCCTTTCGGACGAGCCCACGGTGTCTCCGGAAGACGCGCAGAGGTATGCAGCTGTCTGCGCCGTCAACGCCTTGGCCGCCGTCAAGAGTGTCATCGGGGACCTCGACCGCATCACGCGCATCGTGAAGGTCGTCGGCTTCGTGGCCTCCGATACCTCCTTCACCGGCCAGCCCGGTGTCATCAATGGTGCATCCGAGCTCCTCGGGCGTGTCTTCGGCGACAAAGGGCAGCACGCGCGTTCCGCCGTCGGCGTTGCAGTCCTTCCGCTCGACTCTCCCGTCGAGGTCGAGTTGATCGCTGAATTCAGCTAAGGAACCGGTTCACTCCATTGCCACAACTAGCCCGACGCTTGTTTGCGTTACCCCCTGAACTTGAAGGGGCTGCACGGAATTGGCTTGAGCTCGGCGAACGGGCCCCCCGCGCCGCGCGTTTTGCATCATCTGTTGTCCTGCTCCGCGATTCGCCGACCGGCCTGGAAACGTGGATGGGTTACCGTCCCGGTTCCTCGCCTTTGGGCGTTGTCGCGTTTCCCGGCGGCTCGCTGGAACCCTCCGACGACGACGCCCTCGGCTGGCTCGGCCCCTCGCCTCAGCATTGGGCAGAGACGCTGGGGACCGCCGACGTCGGACTTGCCCGCCGCCACGTGGTGGGCGCCATCCGGGAACTGTTCGAGGAGACCGGCGTGCTGCTGGCCGGCCCCGACTTGTCCTCCACAGTGGAGGCGACGTCCACTCCCGAGTGGATGAAGGCCCGCGAGGCCGTGGCGGCCCAGGACAAGTCGTTCACGGACGTCCTGGCCAAGCGCGGCCTGTCGCTGCGGACGGACTTGCTCAAGCCGCTGGTCAACTGGCTCAGCCCGGACTTCGCGCACAGGCGCTTCAACACCCGCTACTTCGCCGCCACTCTTCCCGTGAACCAGCAGCCATCGCTGCTGGCCAGCAAGGGTGTCTGGGGGCGTTGGGTGTGCGTTTCCAAACTCATGGCCGAGCGCGAGACCACTGCGCTTGGGGATGAAATCGGCCAGGAAAACACCGTTGGCTTGCCACTGGGCCAATTGCTGGTGCCGGGCTCGGAGATCATCCTTGAGAAGATGGCCGCTGCCCAGGGTTGCATTGCGTACCTCAGCTACAAGCGGAAGCCGCACATGTACCAGCCGCGGCTCGTTCAAGAGGATGGCGCGCTCATGCTCGAAGTCGAAGCGGCCCGGACGGTTTCAGGGGAGCCGCAGCGGGAACGCTGACGACACCCAAATCCGCTGGCGACACGAAAAATGCCTGGCGACTCCGGAATTCCGGGGTCACCAGGCATTTTCTGTGTCGTAGGAATTAACGGGAGCGCTGGCGGAGGCGCTGCATGTCCAGAATGACCACTGCGCGGGCTTCCAGGCGGAGCCAGCCGCGCTGTACGAACTCGGCGAGGGCCTTGTTGACCGTCTCGCGGGAAGCTCCGACCAGCTGGGCCAGTTCCTCCTGCGTGAGTTCGTGGGCCACCAGGACGCCGTCGGTCGCGGGCCGGCCGAAGCGGTCCGCGAGGTCCAGCAGGGCCTTGGCGACACGACCCGGGACGTCCGAGAACACGAGGTCGGACAGGGAATCGTTGGTGCGGCGCAAGCGGCGGGCAAGTGCCTGGAGCAATTGTGCGGACACCTCGGGGCGGGTGCGCAACAGGGCGTTGAGGCTTTCGTTCTTCAGGCCCGCCAGACGCGTTTCGGAAACGGCCGTGGCCGTCGCGGTGCGCGGGCTGGGATCGAACAGGGCCATTTCGCCGAAGAGCTCGCCCGGGCCGAGGATGGCCAACAGGGATTCGCGGCCGTCCGGAGAGGTGCGGCCGAGCTTAACCTTGCCGGACACGATGAAGTAGAGCTGGTCACCCTGATCGCCCTCACGGAAAACAGACGCTCCGCGTGAAAGGTCCACCTCTGTGAGTTCGTCCGTCAGCAGACGGAAAGCGTCGTCGTCAAGGGTGGCGAAGAGGGGTGCGCGGCGCAATACCTCGATATCCATGAAATCTCCTGAGTAAAAGTTCGGCTGGGGCGCTTCAGCCATTGTTTCAGAATTTTGTCGCGTCTGTGACGTACTTGGCAGCCGAAACGCCCTAAATCACGCGGAAGAGGCCCAAAACCGCGCCTCAAACGGCCGGGAATGCCCTGTTCGGGAGGGGCTTCGCGATCTGGACGACGGCCTGCTTCCGAAGGGAAGCTGTCAGTCTGTGCAACTACAATTGGGGCTTACCCGGCTGTGAGGAGCTTTGGTGTTCGGCTTGACCATATTGGACCTGGCGTTGATTTTGACGCTTCTTTCCTACCTGATCTACGGACTGCGCAACGGCTTCTTCGTGACGCTCGGAGGAATCGCGGGCTTCGCCGTAGGAGCAGCCGCGGCCTTTATCGCGGTCCCGCTCGTCGGCGAGTGGGTGAAGGACAGCGGCTGGAGGCTGACTGCCATTATCGGCTCGGCCGTGGTCCTCATTGTCTTGGGGCACGGTCTGGGTACCTGGATCGGACAAAGGGTCCGCAAAGCCTTGCGCATCCAGCCTTTGCACGCACTTGACCGCGTGCTGGGTGGTTTCGTCAGTTTGGTTGTTGCCGCACTCGTGATGTCCATGTTGGCTTTCAGCATCGGTTCCTTGGGCGTGCCCTTCGTTTCGCAGCAGCTGGCCGATTCCAAGGTGATCCGCTTCATCGACACCATGACGCCCACACCGGTCAAGGCCAGCGTGGCGCAACTGCGTTCCAAGGTCATGGGCAACGGCATTCCGCAGCTCATCGAAGGCATCGGCCCCGTTACTCCGGTGCCCGTTCCGAACACCAGCACCGACACTCCCGCACTCAACAATGCGGCCCACTCCGTGCTGAAGATTGCCGGGACGGCCTACCAGTGCGGCCAGAACCAGACAGGCTCCGGCTTTGTTGTCTCCCCTGGCCGCGTGGTGACCAACGCCCACGTGGTGGCCGGAGTGTCGCAACCTGTAGTGGAAATCCCCGACGGCGGTGCGTTGCCTGGTCGCGTGGTCTACTTCGACAGCCAGCGCGACCTGGCCGTCATCGCCGTCGACGGCCTCCCGACGGCGCCGCTGCAGTTGAGCCCGGATCTTCCGGCCGGTTCGCCCGCGGCTTTCGCCGGCTACCCGCATGGTGGTCCGTTCCAGTCCAAGCCGGCCGCGGTGGAGGGCATCTCGACCCTGCTGGTCCCGGACATTTACGGCAACAACCCGTCCCCGGAGCAGGTCTACAAGCTGGCGGGAGACGTGCAACCGGGCAACTCGGGCGGTCCGCTGCTGACCACCCAGGGACAGGTTGCCGGCGTTGTCTTCGCCAAGACCACTTCGGATGTGGCGGTGGGCTACGCCCTCACCATGGACGAGCTCTCTCCGGTGGCACAGCAAGCACCATCGCTCAGCGACGCCGTCTCGTCGGGCCAGTGCACCAAGAAGTAGCCCCGCCCACCAAGGGACATGCTTAGTCCGAGGGTCTAGACCGCGGTGGCGAGGTAGTCGATGGCCAGCTTGTAGCCCTGGACTCCTGCGCCGACGATCACCGCGGAGCACACCGGGGACAAGTAGGAGTGGTGCCGGAACTCTTCGCGCTGGTGGACATTGGTGATGTGGACTTCTACGGCGGGAAGCTGCACTGCCGCGAGCGCGTCCCGCAGTGCCACGGACGTGTGCGTGTAAGCACCCGCATTGATGACGATCCCGACGGCGGTCCCGCGGGCGCCATGGATGGCGTCCAGGAGGTCGCCCTCGTGGTTGGACTGGACACAGTCCACCGTGAAGCCGTTGGCCTCGGCGGCGGCCATGGCGAGCTGTTCGACGTCGGCCAAGGTGGACGTGCCGTACTTTTCCGGCTCGCGCGTGCCCAGCAGGTTCAGATTGGGGCCGTTGAGGACGAGGATGGTGCCGCGACCGGCTTCGGTGGCGGTGGGAGCTTCAGTCATGACTCCCAATCTATCGGTGCGCCGAGCCTGTCCGGCGTTTCTTACGCTGCCCGGCTGCGCCGCGGCACCGGACAGCGTAAGAAACACCGAACAGCGTAAGAAACACCAAACGGCAGCTACACCGCAGTAATGCTGAGCAGCAACGCGTGCTCAGGGTTCAGGACCGGCAAGGGAAGCCCCACCTGCGCAAGGAAGCGCCCGCTTGCCTCAGCCCCGGATGGCAGCCATGCCGGAGGTTGCACCTGGGTGAACGTGCGGGCATAGTCCGCATCGCCAGGCGCGGGGAAAATTGCTTGCACCCTGTAAGAGCGCTCGGGGTCGAGGCCCGGAACAGCGATACGCCCGGGTTGTTCGGCGAACGACGTCCGGGTGCTGACGACGGCGAACAGCGCGGACGCGCCGTCGTCGGACACCACACCGTGCAACATCAGTGAGTCGTCGGGAACGTCCGCGCGGACCATCCGCCCGCTGTGGATGAGCCCCCGGTGCTCCTTGTACAGGCCGATGAAGCGCTTGAGCTCCTCGCGTTCGGCGCCTTGGACGTGGCGGACATCCCATTCCATGCCGAAATGCCCGAATAGCGCAGTGATGGCGCGGAAGGAGAGATCGTGCGTGCGGGCCGTGGTGTGCGAGGTGGTGGGGCCGATATGCCCGCCCACCAGTTCCGGCGGAACCACTACGCCGGTCCAGCGCTGGATGGTCTGCCTCTCGAGGGCGTCGTTGCAGTCCGATCCCCAGATCCGGTCGGTCCGCTCAAGGATGCCGAGATCCACCCGGGCCCCGCCTGAGGAGCAGCTTTCGATTTCGACGCCGGGGTGGGCCTTGCGGAGCTCGTCGAAGAGCCGGTACGCGGCGAGGGTTTGCGCGTGTACGGACGCACGGCCCGCATGGCCGTGCTCGGCGAGGTCCCGGTTCTGGTCCCATTTGAGGTACTTGATGTTGTTTTCCCCGAGCAGGGCGTCGATCCGCTCGAAGACGTACTGCCAGGCCGCCGGGTTGACGAGGTCGATGATGTGCTGGTGCCGCCATTCCAGAGGGAGGCGGCCGCCGTCCTTGTGGGAGAGTGCCGCGGGGCCCACGATCCAGTCGGGGTGCGCCCGGGCGACGTCGGAATCCAGGTTGACCATTTCCGGTTCCACCCAGAGCCCGAATTCCATGCCATGGGAGTTCACGGCTTCGATGAGCGGTGTCAGGCCATCGGGCCAAAGGGTTTCGTCGACGTACCAATCGCCCAGGCCCGCGTGGTCGTCGCGGCGCCCGCGGAACCACCCGTCGTCGAGCACGAAGCGCTCAACGCCCAGCTCCGCGGCGGACTCGGCGAGCTCGATCAGGGTGTCCAGCTTGTGGTCGAAGTACACGGCCTCCCAGGTGTTGAGGACCACTGGTCGGGGCTTGCCGGCGGGGAGTCCCGTGGAAGCCGCGGGAAGGACGTGATGCGGGCGCGAGCGGAACCAGCTGTAGAACGCTTCGCTGATGCCGTCGAGGCCACGGTCCGAGTAGGCGGCAAACAGGGCGGGTGTGGTGTAGCCCTCGCCGGGCTGGAGGACTACTTCGGCCGGGCCCAGGAGCTCGGAGCCGCCGATCATCGTGCGGCCATCGGCCACGGTGTCGGCGAATTGTTCGTGGTTGCCGCTCCACGCCAAGTGGGTGGCCCAGACCTTTCCGTGGCGGTTGCCGAATCCGGCGGTGCCCGCCGCGAAAAGCAGCGAGGAATCGTGCCCCGTGCGGCCGTGGCGACCCGTGCGCACCCACGTACCTTGCTGCACGGGCCGGCGCTGTGGGTGCCGTTCGCGGCACCAGCGCCCGGTGAGGTCAAGGAGTTCGACGGCGTCCGGCCCCACCGGGAGGACGGTGGCCAGTTCGTCGAGCTGGAAGGGGGACGTGCCGTCATTGACCGCGGTGTGGCGCAGCTCCAGAAGGCCGCCGGGGTGAAGGGTGAGTGTGGACGTCACGGTGATTCCGGCGTCGGGATCCTTCTGGACAATCGCTGCGGAGGCGACGGCGGAGCTGCCGTCAGCCTGCACTTCCACCACGCGAAGCCGGGCCGAAAAGTCCAGTCCCGGAACGCCGTCGGCGATTCGCTGGCCGCGCAGGCCCGGGCGGCCCAGCCACGCGGAGGAGCCCTGCGGGAGGAGCGCGGCCGGTACGTTGGCGTCGACGGCGGAGTGCGGAATGGGTTCGCCCAGGATGGCAAGGTCCGGGAGGGTGCTGCCGAGATCGGCACCCCAGTGGATGACCTCGGCCTCTCCGTTATCGAAACTGACCACCAGGCTTGTGCCGGCGGAACGGAGGTGGAGCGGGTCCATGGGCTGGTTCACTTTCAGAGAGTCGTGTGTCGCGTTATGAGGGAGTGGAGAGTCCGGGCGCCGCCGTCAAAGGAGTGAAAGCGGCGGCGCCCGGACTAGCTTGGCGGGACTGGTGTTACTTGAAGAGGTTGTTGACCTGGTTGTTGGCGTCGGAGAGGGAGCTGGCCGGCTTCTTGCCGCTCAGTACTGCGTCCATTGCGGGCTTCATGATGCCGTCAACTTTGGCAGCCTTGTCCGCGATGGGGAAGAGGAACGTGGTCCCGTCTTTGACCTGCTGGGTGAAAGCGGAGACGTCAACACCCTTGGCCGCGAACGCCTTGGCGGCCAGGTCAGAGGACGTGCTGATCGCCGGGAACACGACAGCCTTGTTGGCGACGACGTCCTGGCAAGCCGACGAGCCGAGGTACTCGACCCACTTGGTGGCCGCTGCCGGGTTCTTGGTGCCTGCCCAGATGGAGTCGGCGAGGCCGTTGAACATTGACGCGCGCTTACCGCTCGGACCAACCGGCGTTGGGGCGATTCCGGTCTGGATGCCCTTGTAGGCGGTGTACTGGCCGATCATCCATGAACCGCTGGTATTGATTGCGGCCTTGCCCGCGCCGAAGTTGTCCGACACGCTGGCGCCTACCGTTGTTTCGAGTTTGGGCATGTAGCCCTTGTCCGCCAGCCCTGCCCACCAGGCGATGGTTTCCTGGAACTTGGGGTCGTCGTAGTTGAACTTGGTGCCCCACGGGTTCTTGTCGGTAGCGGTCCAGCCGGTGGTGGCTGCGAGGAAGCTCCATTGGGTCTGGCCCTGGCCGGAACCGGAGGACTCCAAGCCCAAGCCGTAGACGGCCACATTGTTCTTGTCGAAGCCGGCTTCGTCTCCGCGCTTGCCGTTCTTGTCCACGGTCAGGTGGGCAATGGTCTTTTCGTAGCTGCCGCCGTCCTTGGGGTTCCAATCGAGCTTGGCCATCTGCTCGGCGGTGATCCCGGCGGAGTCAGTCATCGCCTTGTTGTAGAAGAGGCTGATGGTGTCCCAGTCCTTCGGGAGGCCGTAGCGCTTGCCGTCCTGGCCTACCCAGAGATCGGCCAGGCCCTTGTTGTAGCTGTCCAGCTTGACGCCGTCCTTGGCTACGGCATCGTCGAGGGCCAGCAACTGCTTCTTGGAAGCAAACTCCGGGTACTTGGACAGGTGGTCGGTGAAGACGTCCGGGGCGGTGCCGGACACGAAGCCGTTGGTCAGGGTGGTCCAGTAGTCGTCCCAGCCGCGCTGGGTGATTTTGACCGTGATGTTCGGGTTTGCCTTGGTGAAGTCGCTCGCGCACTGCTGGTATGCCGGGAGCTGGTTGGCATCCCACAGCCAGTAGTTGATCTCGCCCTTTGCTTCGCTGGAGACAGGGGTGGAACCGCCACAGGCGGAGAGTGACAGCGCGGCTGCGGCAGCGACGGCGACGGCGGCTGCGACGGTGCCAATGGATTTCTTCATGGTGGACCTTTCAGGGGGTTGCGATGGAACGGGGCGGTGCTGGGGATGACTTACTTGATGCCGGAGAAGCCGATGGAGTTGACCACCTTCTTGCCGAAGGCGATGAAGAGGATCAGGACGGGCAGCGCTGCCACGAGGGTGGCGGCCATGAGCCCACTCCAGTCCGGCGCCCCTTGCGGGGACTGGGACTTGAAGACGCCCAGTCCCACAGTGAGGACGCGGACACTTTCGTCCTGGCCCACCAGGAGCGGCCAGAAGTACTCGTTCCACTGACCGATGAAGGTCAGCAGGGCCAGGGTCGCCAGGGGTGCTGCGGCGTTGGGGATCACGATCTGGAAGAAGATCCGGAGGTGCTTGGCGCCGTCGAGCATGGCTGCCTCTTCCACTTCGCGGGACATGCTCAGGAAGAACTGGCGCAGGAAGAAGATGGCGAACGGGGTCATGAACATGAAGGGCAGTGCCAGCCCGGCGAAGGTGTTGAGCAGGCCCAGGTTCTTGATCATCAGGAAGTTGGGCAGGGCGGTGAAGATCGGCGGGACCATCATGGTGGCCAGGAAGATCGCGAACACCTTGTTCCGGCCGGGCCAGCGCAGGCGGGAAAAGGCGTAGGCGGCCATTGCGCTGAAGAACACCTGGCCTGCGGTGGTCATGGTGGCGAAGACGATCGAGTTGCGCAGGTAGAGCCAGAAGTTGATGTCAGCGCCGGAACCGCCTTCGGCGATTGCCTGCTCGGGGCTCTGTAGCCCGAAGACCCGCTGGAACGCGCCCCAGCTGAAGTCCGCGGGAAGGAGGTTGCCGGCGTTCGAGGCGAGCGAATGGTTGCTGGACAGTGCAGTCCGGAGCATCCAGAGGAACGGGGCGAGGGTGACCACGACGGCGATCGCTACGAGGACCCAGGCACCTGCGCGGCGCCAGTTGAAGGGTTTCGTGCGGGGGCGGCGCGATTGCGGAGAGCCGGCGACGGCGGTGGCGGACTCGCGCGAACGGCGGGAATTGGTGGAGGTACTCATGGCGGGGCTTCCTTAGTCCAGGTCCGTCTCGTTGCCTTTGAGGAACTTCATCTGGATGAAGGCCACGAGGGCGAGAATGATGAAGAGAATGACGGACAGCGCTGAGGCGTAGCCGAAATCGGACTCGCCGAACGCCTTTTGGTAGATGTACATCTGGATGACCCGGGAGGCATTGACGGGTCCGCCTCCGGTAGTCACGGCAACGGTGTCGAAGACCTGGAATGAACCGATGACGGTGACCACAAGGACCAGGACCAGCACCGGGCGAAGGAGCGGCATGGTGATGCTCCAGAAGGTCCGGGTGGGGGAGGCGCCGTCAAGGTTGGCTACCTCGTAGACGTGGTTGGGGATGGCCTGCAGGCCGGCGAAGATCAGCAGGGCCGTGTAGCCCATGTGCCGCCACACGTTGACGAAGGCGATAGTCGGAATGGCCCATTGATCGCTGCCGAAGAAGGCGATGCGGGGCAGGCCCATCCAGTTGATGATCTCGTTCACGATGCCCAGCTGGTAGTCCAGCATCCAGAACCAGAGCAGCGCGACGATCACGTTCGCCACGAGGAACGGCAGCAACAGGACGCCGCGGATGAAGGTGGACTTGGCCACGCGGTGCATGAGGAGCGCGAGTCCGATGGCGATGACGGTCTGGAAACCGATGTTCAGTGCAACGTATTGGACGGTGACGGCCATCGCGTTCCAGAACAGGTCGTCGCTGAAGATCGACGTGTAGTTCTTCAGGCCGATCCAGGTGGGATCACCCAGGATGCTGTACTCGGTGAAGCTGAGGTAGATGCCCCGGATGGTGGGGACGAGGAAGAAAAGAACAAAGCCGATCATCGCCGGGAAGATGAAGAGCAACGCGATCTTCAAGTCACCGATCCGGCGGATGCCGAACCTTTTTGGTTTGCCCGGTTGGGGAAGCGCGGCGGGCTCCGCTTGTTTGGCAAGGGTGGTCATCTTCGACCCTTTCCTGACTGTGATGTGGGTTACAACTGATGGAAATCTACACGAGTAGATATGAAGGGGTCAAGTGTTATTGTGAACTTTTGTTCGATTATTTTGGATTTATTGCTTTTTATTGACTCGAGTAGATCCCAGTGATTCACTGGCCTGAGTCACTCGTCGAGCCTCTCCGGGCGCGGCGATGGCATTCTGAAGCCAGCCACACGAATCGAAGGGCTAACAATGACGTTTTCAATGGGAGTAGTAGGCCTCGGCCAGTTCGGGGGCCAATTCGCCCACCTCTTCAAGCTCCACCCCGGGGTTTCCGCGGTCTACGCAGTGGACGAGCTCCCTGAACGGGCGTCCAAAGCTGTTGAACAGCTGGGGCTCGACGGCACTATGGGCAGTTTCGACGAGCTGCTGGCCTCCGACGTCGACGCCGTCGCTATCTTCACGCAACGCTGGACGCACGGGCCCTTGGTGATCAAGGCGCTGCGCGCCGGAAAGCACGTCTATTCGGCTGTTCCGATGGCAATCTCGGAGGAACAGATCGCCGGGATCATCGACGCCGTGCGTGAAACCAAGCTTGTCTATGCCATGGGAGAGACCAGCTTCTACAACCCCGCAACCGTCTATGCGCGCAAGCAGCACGCCGCCGGCAAGTTCGGCCGCATCTTCTACACCGAAGGCGACTACGTCCACGACATGGACCTGGGCTTCTACGAGGCCTACCAGTACAGCGGCGGCGAAAACTGGAAAGCAACCGCCAGCTACCCGCCCATGCTGTACCCGACGCACGCCATCGGAGGCGTGCTGGGCGCCATACCGGGCCACGCTGTGAGCGTCAGCTGCATCGGCGTCAAGGACGATCGCGGCGACGGCGTCTTCGACAAGGAAGTCAGCATGTTCGACAACGACTTCTCCAACGCCACTGCGCTGTTCGAAATGAACGACGGCGGCGCGATGCGCACCAACGAGATGCGCCGCGTCGGCTACCCCTCGCATATCCGCGAATCGCGCTTCCGCTTCTTCGGCACGGAGGCAAGCTTCGAGCAGCTGGCCACCACCACGCTGTGGCAGGACAAGGAGGGGGTCCTGGACGTCTCGGACCAGGTGGAGACCAAGCCGAGCATGTCGGCCGATGACCCCTCGTTGGCGGACGTCGCCCCCGAACTTCGCGGTGCGTTCATCTCCGGCCTCGCTCCGGTGCACGACGCCGGACGGCTCCCCGTTGAATTCGAGGGAGCCCCCACCGGGCACGAAGGCAGCCACCAGTTCCTGGTGGACGACTTCGTCACGGCCGTGAACAAGGGAAGCCTTCCTCCGGTCAACGCGTGGGTGGCGGCGCGCTTCACGCTCCCCGGCGTCGTGGCGCACGAGTCCGCGCTCCGCGGCGGGGAACGGCTCCCCATCCGCGATTTCGGCGATGCTCCGGAGGCTTTGTAGCTAGCATGATCCAATGACTACTTCGGCAGTGCACACCCCGCGCGGACCGGTGACGCGCAAAGACGTGGCCCGGTACGCCGGGGTGAGCACCGCCGTCGTGAGCTATGTGGTGAACGGCGGCCCCAAGAAGGTGGCGCCGGCAACGGAAGCGAAGGTCCAAGAGGCCATCCGGATCCTGGGATACCGGCCGAATGCCGCGGCGCGTGCGCTCAAAATGGGATCCAACCAGACCATCGGCCTCGTGATTCCGGACTCCAGCAACCCCTTCTGGGCCCTGCTGGGACACGCTGTGGAAGTGGCTGCCGCCGAGCGCGGCTATGCCTTGCTGCTGACGAATTCCGACAACAAGCTGGACTCCGAACGCCGCCACATCCGCAACCTCGCTGACCGGCAGGTTGATGGCGTGGTCCTGGCCAGCGTCATGTTCGAACCCGATCTACTGGAGCTTTTCGGCACTGAAATCCGCTCGGTCCTGCTGAACCATGCCTCGATCGCCCCTGGTTTCAACAGCGTCGGAGTGGACCTTGAGGCCGGAGCCCGCTTGGCCGTGGAACATTTGATCGGCCACGGACACACCAACATCGGACTCGCCATGGGCATCACGGCGGACAACGTGACGGACGGACGGGAAGAGGGGTGGCTGCGTGCTCTGCAAGCCGCCGGTCTGCCTCCTGGACCCCTTGCACGCGACGGTTTCGACCGCCCCGGGGGCTATGCTGCCGGACGGCGCCTCCTGGCCTCTGCCAACCGTCCGACGGCGATCTTCGCCAGCTCCGATATGCAGGCAATCGGGGTCCTGCGGGCAATCCGCGAGGCAGGTCTCTCCGTTCCGGAGGATATCGCCGTGGCGTCCTTCGACGGCTCGGTTGAGGCTGAATACACCTGGCCGGCCCTGACCACGGTGGAACAGCCGGTGTGGGAGATGGCAGAGGCCGCAGTATCCGCGCTGGTGGGCGAGAACCGCAACGAACCCCCGCAGCACAGGGTCTTCCCCACCCAGCTCCGCATCCGCCAATCGTGCGGGTGCCCGTAACGCCTTCCCCGCCCACGCGTTAGTGAGCGGCGATCCTGAGCTTTCCGACGCCGTCGGCGAGGATGCGCCGGGCATCCTCGCCGAGGTGCGAGTCCGTCACGAGTACGTCGGCTTCCTCCAGCTGGGCAATCGATGCAATGCCGACAGTTCCCCACTTGCTGTGGTCCGCCAAGACCACCACGTTGCGTGACGCGCTGATGAACGCCCGGTTGGTTTCGGCTTCCTGCAGGTTCGGCGTGGTGAATCCGGCGTCCGCATCCATGCCGTGGACGCCCAGGAACAACATGTCCAAATGCAGTTGCTTCAGCGCGGCCGTCGCGATGGGACCCACCAGAGCGTCCGACGGCGTGCGCTCGCCGCCCGTCACGATGACCGGGAAAGCCTCCCGCGAACCCGAGGCGTTGTGGAAGAGATCCGCAATCCTGATGGAGTTCGTCACCACCGTGATCCGCGGGCCTTCCAGGAGTACCTTGGCGAGCTCGTAGGTGGTGGTTCCGGCGCTCAAGCCCACGGCCATGCCTTCGTGGACCAGGGTGGCGGCTTCGACGGCGATCGCGTGCTTTTCGTCGACCAGTTGGGTGGATTTCAGCTCAAAGCCGGGCTCGTGGGTCCGGGCATCGCCCGGTATCTTGGCCCCGCCATGGATGCGCTCGACGAGCCCGGACTCCTCAAGCGACTCGATGTCGCGCCGAACGGTCATGGCTGAGACGCCCAGCAGTTGCGCGAGGTCCGAGACGCGGACAACGCGTTCACGCTGGACGGCGTCGACTATGGCGGTGTGGCGGGCTGCCTGAAGCATCGGAGCCTTTCTGGACGGACGGCGGGTGGCTAGGCGGGAGTGGCGACGACGGCGACGCCTCCGGCAGTAAGGTTTAGCGTACCTCCGGTGGGTGTCCCGCCCAGGAGCTCGACGCCGTCGAGCGGCACCTCCACGTCCCGCGCGCTGTGGTTGATGACGAAAGTCCAGTCCTTGGTGCCGTTGCTCCTGCGGACGATTTCCACGTCTTCCGGAGGCTGAACGCCCAGGACCGGTGCCACTCCGGCGTCCGAGCAGAGGAGCTGGACGAGTTCGGCCAGCCCCTCGCGGCCCAAGGTCGTGGCGACGTAGTAGGCGGCACCGCGCCCGGCGGATCCCGCCCGGCGGGTCACCGCGGGCGAGCCGTCGACGCCGGTGCGTGCGCCGCTTGTGTCCGTGCCGCCGTCGAACGTGGCAAGAACCTCCGCCGCGGTTGCCTTCCCCAGCTCGCTCCAGACCGTCCCCGAGCCGAAGCGGCTCAAGCCCACGGCATCGCCTGCGCGCAGGGGGAAGAATTCCTCCATGCTGACGCCCAGCAGTTCGGAGAATGCCCCTGGATAACCGCCGCCGTTGACCGGATCCATCCGGATGTGGTCGTTCTCGTCAACGATCCCGGAGAAATACGTGATCACGAGGGTTCCGCCGGCTTGGACATACTCGTGGAGCTTCGCGGCGGCCTCATCGGTGACGAGGTACAGCATGGGCGCGATCACCAGTTTGTAGCCGGAAAGATCGTCGGTGCTTTGCCGGATGTCCGTGGTGATGCCGGCCCGGTAGAGCGCATCGTGCCAGCGCCGCGTTTCCGGGAGGTTCCGCGCGTCTTCGCTGGGATGCGAGTCGAGTTCGGTGCCCCAGCGGGCGTCGGTGTCATGGATGATGCAGGCTTCGGCCTGGACCGTTGAGCCGGCCACCTCCGAAATGCTCTCGAGCGCCCGGCCCAGCTCCACCACTTCGCGCCACACTTTGCTGTCGCGGCCGGCGTGGGGGACCAGTCCGGAGTGGTACTTTTCGGCCCCGGCGCGGGAAGCTCGCCATTGGAAGAACAACACGCCGTCGGTTCCGCGGGCCACGTGCTGCAGGGAATTGCGCAGCATTTCGCCCGGCACTTTGGCCACGTTGCGGGGTTGCCAGTTGACTGCCGAGGTGGAGTGTTCCATGAGGAGCCATGGTTTGCCCTGTGCCCAGCCGCGGGTGAGGTCCGCCGTCATGGCCAGGTCCTGGAAGTTCCGTTCGTCGGCGGCAATCAGATAGTGGTCGTTGGACACCACGTCCATGTGCCCGGACCAGCGCCAATAGTCCACAGGGGCGTTCAGGCCCATGTTGAAGCCCATGAAATTGGTGGTGACGGGGTGCTTCGAATGTGCCTTGATGATGTCTGCCTCCGCGTTGAAGCACTCAAGCAGGGCATCGGAGGAGAACCGCGCGAAATCCAGTTGCTGCGTGGGGTTAACCCACGTTCCCGAACGCCGCGGCGGCAGGATCTCGGCCCAGTCGTAGTAATGCTGGGACCAGAAGGCCGTGCCCCAGGCCTCATTGAGCGCGTCCAGGCTCCCGTACCTGGCCTGGAGCCATTCCTGGAAGCCACGCTCCGCGTGCGGGCCGAAGTCCGGTTGGTTGTGGCAACCGTACTCGTTGTGGACATGCCACATCACGACGGCGGGGTGACCCGCGTAGCGCTGGACGATCGCCGTCGTCAGGGCTGCTGCCGCCCGGCGATAGTCGGGCGAGCATGCCGCGAAGGCTTGCCGGGAACCGTAACTTTGCCGGACGCCGTCGGTATCCACGGGGAGCGAATCGGGGTACTTCCGGCTGAACCACGGCGGCGGAGAGGCACTCGCGTTCGCAAGATCCACGCTGATCCCGTTGCTGTGGAGCAGGTCCAGGATCCTGTCCAGCCAGCCGAATTCGTACCGGCCTTCTTCGGGCTCCAGCAGCGCCCAACTGAAGATTCCGACACTGACCAGGTTCACCCCGGCTTCCTTCATGAGGACGACGTCGTGTTTCCAGACCTCTTCGGGCCATTGTTCGGGGTTGTAGTCGCCGCCGAACGCGATCCGGCCGCCCAACTTGTCGACGATGTAGTCCATTGCCATGCGTTTTATCCTTTGCTGGAACCGAGCGTGAGGCCGGCCACGAATTGGCGCTGCAGCACGAGGTAGATGATCAGGGTGGGTATCACGGTGATGGTGGCACCGGCCGCCAGGAGGTTGTAGTTGCTGAGGAACTCGCCCTGCAGGTTATTGATGGCCGTCGTGATGGGCAGCCGGTTTCCGCTTTGGATGAAGAGCAGCGGCCAGAAGAAATCGTTGTAGATGAAGATGACTTCCAGGGTTCCGAGCGCCGCGAGGGCGGGTCGGCACAGCGGCAGGATGATGTTCCAGTACTGCCGCCAGATCCCGGCCCCGTCCACCAGTGCGGCTTCCGTCAGGTCGGACGAGAGGGCCTTCATGTAGTTGGAAAGCACGAAGGTGCAAAAACCGATCTGGAACGCAGTGTCCACGGCGATCACCGAGATGTAGGTGTTGAGCAGGTTGCCGGAATCGCTGAAGGAGTACGGCAGCGTGACATGTTTGAACATCTCGAACAACGGAGCCGCCAGGACCTGCGGCGGCAGGAGGTTGCCGGCCGTGAACATGATCAGGAGCGTGACGTTGAACTTCCAGCTCACCCTGGAGACGGCGAATGCCATCATCGAGGCGAAGAACAAGGTCAGGAGCACCGAGGGGACGGTGATGATCACCGAGTTCAGGAGGTATTTCGAGAATCCGCCCTGGGTCCAGGCCGTGATGAAGTTGTCGAAATTGAAAGTGCCGCCAAGGCTGAAGTAGCCGTATTTGTCCGTGTCCGCCTTGGGACGCAAAGCCGTGAACAAGGACCAACCCAGCGGAATAAGCCACATGATGGCCATGACGGTCAGGAAGATGTGGGTCCCGTAGTGGCGTTTGCCGGAGTTCCTGGCGCCCGTGGCTGTTGTACGCGGGATGGGGTTGGCGAGGGTGCTCATGCCTTGCTCTCCTTGCCGAAGGTGCGGATGAGGTAGAAGACGATGGGGATCAGCGAGATGACCAGGAGAATGACCGCGAGGGACGAACCGACGCCGATCACCTGGCCTTCGCCGATCAGGTTCTGGATCACCAGGGCGCTAATCAATTCAAGGCCGTTGGTCCCTCGGTTGATGACGTACACAATGTCGAAGGCACGGAGCGACTCGATGATCGTGATCACCACGATCACGATGTTCACAGGGCGCATAGCCGGGAAGACGATGCGGAAGAACGTCTGCGCGGCGCTGGCGCCGTCAATCGACGCCGCTTCCCGCAGCGAGGGGTCCACGCCCTTGAGCCCGGCCAAGTACAGGATCATGACGTAGCCCGCGTGGCGCCACGTTGCCGCAACCATGGCCGCCCAGATATTCACGTTCGAATTTCCGAACCAGTCCACGGCTTGTGGTGTGCCCGCCGTGCCCAGGAGGTAGTTCAGCAGTCCGCTGTCCCGGTTGTAGAAAAGCTGCCAGATGATGCCGATGAGGGCCAGCGACAACATGACCGGCGTAAAGAAGATGCTCTGGTAGATCTTGCTGCCGCGTATCTTCTGGTCCAGGAGCACTGCCAGCAGCAGGCCGAGGGGTGTTGCGATCAGGGCCAGGAAGACGAGCCAGAGGACGTTGTGTTGAATGGCGGGCCAGAAAGGGGGATAGTCCTGGACCACGTAGTGGTAATTGTCCGGCCCTGCGGCCTTGATGTCCTTCAGGTCCAGGCCGTTCCAGCGGGTGAAGCTCAGCGCGATGGAGAAGAGCGTGGGCAGCCAGACAAGCAGGAGCTGGATCAGGGTAGGCACGCCCACCATGATGGCGAGGACGAATTTGTCGCGGCGCGTGAGGCGGCGGACCCTGCCTGCTTTGCCGGTCCGCCTGCCGGTGCCGGGCTGGCTCTTGCCGGCCGTGGTTCGCCCGGCAGCACCGGGTTCGCTGTCCGGTGCTGCCGGTTTCTCGGCGGTAGTACTCATGGGGATTCCTTCAGCTACTGGGCTGCGTAAAGGGTCTTGGCCTGCGCTTCAAGGTTCTTGACGTCCACGGTGCCGTCCTTGATGAAGGACTGCAGCGCGGGGATCATTACGTTGTTGGCCATGGCAGGGAGGGCGTCACGGTCCAGGAACTGGCTGATGTACTTGGCGTTGGAGATGGTGTCTGCACACTTCTTGTTCAGCGGGGTGAACTTTGACGTGTCGGCGCCCTTGACGGTGGCGATGTTGGAGCCATCCACGGCTGAATAGGCGTTCTGGCCTTCGGCGGATCCCATGAACGCCAGGAAGTCGTGAGCCGCCTTGTTGTCGCCGCCCTTCTTGGACAGGAGCAATCCGTCGATGGGGGCCTCGACGGCGTCGGTGCCTTCCACCGCGATTTCCGGGAACGGGAAGAAATCGATGTCCGCCAGCACGGCGGGGTCCGTGAATTGCTGGGTCACGAACGAACCCAACAGGTACATGCCGGTCTTCTTGGCTTCGAGTGCCTTGGCCGCGTCCTGCCAGGTCTGGCCGAGGGCATTGGGGTCCTGGAACGGCAGGAGGGCCTTCCAGGTGTCGAAGACGTCGCTGACCTTCTTCTGGTCCCAGCTTTCCTTGTGGGCGGTCAGGTCCACGTGGAACTGGTAGCCATTGAGGCGCATGTTGATGTAGTCGAAGGTGCCCATGGCCGGCCAGCCGTCCTTGTCCGCGAAGCCGATGGGGATGATGCCGTCGGTCTTCATCTTCGTGGCCAAGGTCTTCAGCTCATCGAAGGTCTTGGGGACTGCGTAGCCCTTCTCGGCCCAGAAGCTCTTCCGGTAGAAGAAGCCCCACGGGTAGTTGTAGTTGGGGACCAGGTACATCTTGCCGTCCGGGCCGGTGGAGGCCTTCTTCATGGCGTCGGAGAAGTTGCTGCCGATCGTTGCCCATACGTCGTCTACGGGAGCCAGGAGGCCCTTGCCCGCGTAGTACTGCATGCGGTAGCCGGCGAACCACGTGAAGGCATCGTCCGGGCTGCCCTGGAGGTAGGAGTTGATCTTGTTCTGGAAGTCGTTGTGCGGGACGACGTTGGTGGCCACCGTGATGCCGGACTTCTTGGTGAAGGCATCGGTGACGGCTTTGTAGGCGGCCTTGGGAACGTCGTCCGAGGAACCTGAACCGAAGGTCAGGCTGTTCGAGGAAGCTCCGGGAGCCGGTCCGGAACCGCCAGTGCAAGCAGCCAGCAGCGGAATGCCGGCGAGCCCAGCAGCGCCTATACCGAGCGTTTTCAGGATGGTGCGGCGTCCAGGGCCGGCGTTGTAGGCCGACTGGAACGGGTCAAGATTCGCTGCCATGTTCTCTCCCTTGAAAGCGTGGTGCTTGTGAGTTATCTCACGTAGAACTCGACTATAACCGCTCAAAAGAGAACATGAAAGAACTAAATATAACATTCTTGCGACGGCGGGTTTTAAGACAAGAACGGCGGTCCTCCCGGGAGAGAACCGCCGACCTTGCGTGGTGCCTTGGCGCTTTTGTTTGCTTGGAGCAGAGCCTACTTCTTCAGCGATTCCGCGATCTGGGCCATGATGGTTGGGTCGGACAGGGTGGTGGCATCGCCCACTTCGCGGCCTTCTGCGACGTCCTTGAGGAGGCGGCGCATGATCTTGCCCGAGCGGGTCTTGGGCAGTTCGGGGACCACGAGGATGTGCTTGGGCTTGGCGATGGGGCCGATTTCCTTGCCCACGTGGTTGCGCAGCTCGAAGACGGTGGCGTCGCCGTCGTTGACGGCGTCCCCGCGCAGGATCACGAACGCGACCACGGCCTGGCCGGTGGTTTCGTCGGAAGCCCCGACGACGGCGGCCTCCGCCACCCAGGGGTGGGACACGAGCGCGGATTCGATTTCCGTGGTGGAGAGCCGGTGCCCGGAGACGTTCATGACGTCATCCACCCGGCCCAGGAGCCACACGTCTCCGTCTTCGTCTTTCTTGGCCCCGTCCCCGGCGAAGTACATGCCCTCGAAGCGGGACCAGTAGGTGTCCTTGAACCGTTCCGGGTCGCCCCAGATGCCGCGCAGCATCGCGGGCCAGGGTTCGCGGACCACGAGGTAGCCGCCGTGCCCGTCCGGGACGGACTCGCCGGCCTCGTCCACGACGTCGATCGCGATGCCCGGCAGCGGGACCTGCGCCGAACCCGGCTTGGTCGCCGTCACCCCCGGAAGCGGCGCGATCATCTGCGCGCCGGTCTCGGTCTGCCACCAGGTGTCCACGATCGGGGCAGGGTGTTCCTTCTTTTCCCCGTTCTTCCCGGCGTTGGAGCCGATGACGTCCCGGTACCACATCCAGGCCTCGGGGTTGATGGGCTCACCCACCGAGCCCAGGACCCGGATCGAGGACAGATCGTACTTGGCAGGGATCTCCCGGCCCCACTTCATGAACGTCCGGATCGCCGTCGGGGCGGTGTACAGGATGGAGACCTTGTACTTCTCCACGATTTCCCACCAGCGGCCCTGGTGCGGGGAATCCGGGGTGCCCTCGTACATGACCTGGGTGGCGCCGTTGACCAGCGGGGCGTAGGCGACGTACGAGTGGCCGGTGACCCATCCGACGTCGGCGGTGCACCAGAACACGTCCGTGTCCGGGTGCAGGTCGAAGACCGCCTTGTGCGTGTACGCGGTCTGGGTGAGGTACCCGCCGGTGGTGTGCAGGATGCCCTTGGGCTTGCCCGTGGTCCCGGAGGTGTACAGGATGAACAGCGGGTGTTCGGCGTCATGCCCGACGGCGGTGTGCTCACCGGAGGCGACGCCGACCGTGTCCTCCCACCACTGGTCCCGGCCCTCGTGCCAGTCCACCGGCTGGCCGTTGCGCTTGACCACCACGACGTTCCGGACCGAATGTCCCTCTTTGGACAGGGCCTGGTCCACGGCCGGCTTGAGCGGGCTGGGCTTCCCGCGCCGGTAGGTGCCGTCGGCGGTGACCACGAGCTTGGCCTCGGCGTCATCGATCCGGGAGCGCAGGGCATCGGCGGAGAACCCGCCGAACACCACCGAGTGCACGGCCCCGATCCGGGCACAGGCCAGCATCGTGATCACGGCCTCGGGAATCATGGGCAGGTACACGGCCACCCGGTCACCCTTGGCCACACCGAGCGACTCGAAAGCGTTGGCGGCCTTCTTCACCTCGTCGGTCAGCTGCGCGTAGGTGTAGGAGCGGGTGTCGCCCGGTTCGCCCTCGAAATGGATGGCCACCCGGTCCCCGAGCCCGTTCTCCACGTGCCGGTCCAGGGCGTTGTACGCGGCATTGACTTGCCCGCCGACGAACCACTTCGCGAACGGCGGGTTGGACCAGTCCAGGGCTTCGGTGAAGTCCGTGTCCCAGTCCAGCAGTTCCCGGGCTTGCTTCGCCCAGAACGCGGGACGGTCCGCATTGGCTTCCGCATAGACTTCGGCGCCGACTACCGCGTTGGCCGCGAACTCAGGGGTGGGCGCGAACTTCCGGTTTTCGTGGAGAAGGTTTTCGAGGGCGTCGCCGTTGCCTGCCCCGTCGGATCCGGGTGCAGCGGTGGTCGTCGATCCATTGGCGTCCTGGGACATGTGAACCTCATCATTCATCGATCTCTGCCGCGCGGTTGTCCCGTGTCGGGGCCGCCCCACGCGCCAATCGTGCACGGCGTTGGGCTGCGGCGCCTCACGGGATTCCGCAAAGAGCTTTTCCGGAACCCACCTTAGCGTTTTGAGCCGACAACAAGTGTCTGCGGTCACAATCCGGACCGTGAGCGGCCGGTGATTCGCGCCGAACGGTGCTGAAGGCTTTCGCTTGGCTCCCAAGGCGGGGAATATTACGGCGCGGCGTGCCTGCCTCCGCGCCGATGCCAACTAGTGGACTGTCAGATGCGTGGCATAGGCTGAAGAGGTCTCGAGACGCGAGAACTTGCCGCCCGGTCCGGCCCGGAAATTACTGGGTGCAGCCTTGGGCGGCGGCGTCCGGAACACCGCCGTACTAAGGAGATTTGCACATGAACCAGACGAGCCAAGGTCCGAAATACGGTGCACTCGCGCCCGGGTCGGCCCCCGAAGCAGCAGCTGGATCCGGGGCGCCAGAGCCCGGCAGCGTGACCTCCCCGAAGTACCAGGCCGTGCTGGGTCCGTTCACTATCCGGGACCTGACCGTTTTCGGCTCCACCTTGGTGATGTTTGTGGGGTCCCTCCTGCCGATGTTTGGCGGGCGCTATAACTTGTGGAACCTCGACAACCTTTTCTTCCTGGCACTCGGGATCATTCTTCCCCTCGTCGTTACCGCCTTGTTCGTTGCCCGGCGCCTGCAGCCGGGGAACATCGTGAGGATCGGTTCCCTTTCGACCGACCAGTTCGCTTCCGTCGTGGCGTCGTTCGCCCTGACCCTGTTCTTCCTGTCCGCAGCAGGCGCGTTTACCGTCTTCGTGCTCGTCGGACTTATCGGCTCAGTAGGTCTTCTGGCCGCGACGGTCCTGGCTCCCCACTTGCCGTTCCTCCGCGACGATTTCCAGGACCGTGCAGAACAGCCAGCTCACGTTGTGGCCCGGGAATCGACCGTTCCAACCCGCAAGCCTGCGGTGCCGAAGCCGGTCAAGCCCAAGCCGGAGCCTGCCAGCCCGGCACCGGCCAGCTTGGCAGCAGAGGAGATCCCCGCCGCTGCCGCGCCGGCACCCGCAGCACCTGCCGCAGCCGCGCCTGTCGCTGCCCCGGAAACGGCCGCTGCGGCCACCAACGAACCTGTCCCTGAACCCGCAGCCACCGAAGCCGCAGCCGTCGCGCCTGCCGGGCCGGCCGCCGTCGTACCCGCCGAGGCTGCAGTTGCCGACCGCGGGCGGGAGGTGCACGCGCCGACGCCCGAGGAGCCCAAGCACCTGCCTACTGCCACCATGGCTACGCCCATCGTCGGCGGTCCGCACGCAGGCTCGGGACCGGCCACCCAGCACATCGGCACGGTCGATCAGCCCCGGGTTCACGAGCCCATCGGCGCCACCGTCGATCCAGCCACGCGAACGGACGAATCCGGCCACGCCTCCGGGTACGAGGCATTCTGGTTCGCCGTGGCCCATCCCCGCGTCGTTGTCGACGAGCACACCGGCATGCCCGCCTTCACCATCGAACCGGGCGCGTGGGTCCTGGCCCTCGAAGACCGCGGCGCGGAATTCCTCGTGCAGGATACTGACGGCAGTGTGGGCGTCCTGCGCGATCTCAGCCACATCGAACGCGGCTAGCCTGGCCCGCCGTGGACACCGTCGTCGAAACCCCGCTGGCTTTGAAGCGGCGTGCGCGCAAGATCAACAAGGCGCTTGCTGAGCTCTATCCCTACGCCCACGCTGAGCTTGATTTCCGGAACCCGTTCGAGTTGGTCGTGGCCACGGTGCTGTCCGCCCAGACCACCGATGTGCTGGTCAACCAGGTCACCAAGATCCTGTTCGCGCGCTATCCGGATGCCCGGAGCATGGCCGAGGCCGAGCTTGCCGAGCTGGAGGCGATCCTGCAGCCCACCGGCTTCTTCCGTGCCAAGGCGAAGAACGTCCTGGCGCTCAGCACGCGTTTGGTGGACGAGTTCGACGGCGAGGTTCCCGGCCGGCTGGAAGACCTGGTGACACTGCCCGGCGTCGGGCGCAAAACGGCGAATGTGGTGCTTGGCAACGCGTTCGGCGTCCCGGGAATCACCGTAGACACGCATTTTGGCAGGCTCGCGCGCAGGTTTGGCTGGACGACGTCCGAGGACCCGGTGAAGATCGAGTTCGATGTCGCCGAGCTGTTCGAGCCCAAGGACTGGACCATGCTGTCCCACCGCGTTGTTTTCCACGGCCGCAGGGTTTGCCACGCGCGCAGGCCGGCGTGCGGAGCGTGTGCAGTGGCCAACTGGTGCCCGAGTTACGGTGAAGGCGAAAAGGATCCCGTCAAAGCAGCCAAGTTGCTCAAATACGAACTGGCGCCCGGCAACGAAGCGCTTCTCGAAAAATTGCTTGCCGAGACCCACCGCGCGGCGGAGATTCGCATGGAATCGCAAAGGAGGCCGGCATGACGGCGCTCGAGGATCTCGTCAGCCTCATCACCAGGATCGATTCGGGCCTCCATCCCGGCCCTGATCCACGGATTGCCGCTGCAACCGTCGATCCGGACAAGGCACGGAAAGCGGCCGTGCTCATGCTCTTCGGCGTCTTGGACGACGTCCCCGCCCAATCCGGGAAACCAGTGGCCCCCGCGGACTTGGACGTCTTGCTGCTGGAGCGCGCCCACACCCTGGACGACCATCCCGGGCAGGTGGCGTTCCCCGGCGGCAGCATCGATCCCGGGGATGAGTCCGCCGTCGCGGCAGCCCTCCGGGAAGCGGTGGAGGAGACAGGCCTGGACAGCGGTGGCGTCCAGGTGCTGGGTGTCATGCCGGAACTCGGCCTGATCCGCAGCAATTTTGTGGTCACGCCGGTCTTGGCGTGGTGGGCGTCGCCGTCGCCCGTGAGGGTGGTGGACTACGCCGAATCCGCCCAGGTGTTCCGCGTACCGGTGCGTGATCTCCTGGATCCCGACAATCGATACACCGGGACGCTCACGCGGCTCGGCCGGACTTTCTCGAGCCCGGTCTTCCAAGTCAACGGGCTCGTGGTCTGGGGTTTCACCGGGATGGTGCTCAGCGGTTTGTTCGACGCTTTGGGCTGGACGGTTCCGTGGGACACGGAGCGCGTGCTTGAGATCGAGATCTAGCCTCTAGCAATGTGCCTTGCGCAGGCAGGCCGCTGGCCCGCCACTGGCTCCGGCTATGCCGCGCGCCGGACGGTTTTTGAGCGATCCACGACGATGCCCGTGGCGGCATTTTCGCGCACGGCGTTGATGCCGTCCACTACGGCTTTCAGGTGTTTGAACCGTGGCGATTCCGCCACCAAGGTTCCATCGGCGGCCGTCAACCGAAACCGGTAGCCGTCTTCGCCGTCTTTGAGAATTTCGAATCGTCCAGCCATTTTGCTGTTCCCCCTTGGATACTGCCCGCACAGTGACTTGCGCAGTGAGTGCGTCTTTGCACTGTGGCGCCCCTCACGTCGAACGCCACAAGACGAGACTATCGAGAAGGAAGGGGCGTGCTGAAGTTACTTTGGGGTACATTACTTGCCCGGGTCATGCCGGGTTCGTTTCCGCCATATGACTCGCTTTCGAGGCCGCCGGCGGTTATGGTTCCGGGCTTCAAAAGATCAGTGCGCGCCGTGGTGCCGGCACCGGATATTCGGCGATTGCCATCCGGAACTCTTCCTCCGCGCTGAGTCGCCGCCGGACCTCCATCGATTCCAGCCTCTGGGCATCTTCCGCGTCGACGCCGGGGTTTTTCGCCAGTTCCCTGATCCATTCGCCGGCCACGACAGCGTCATGTTGCTCACCCAACAACCGCTGCAGGGCGATCGCCGGTTGGATCACGCCCGAAGCGTGATGGCTGAAGGCGTCCGCAACTGCCTCCACTGAGTAGCGGAGGCACTTGACGTCTTTGCGCGCCTGGTGGAGTGCGGCGTTACGGACCTCCGGGTCGTTGCTGCCTGCCTGCTCCGCGAGGCTGTGCTGCAACCGCTCCCACCGGCCTTGGAGGCGCTCCGCGAGGTCCGCCGTCGGGTGCTTGTAATCCCTTGCGGTGGGCACTTCCAACAGGGCTGCCCTTGCGGCCCGCACCGTGCGTTTGCTGCGCTTGTGCCCACCCAGGGCAGCGGCCAGCCGGGCGCTGGACGCTTCCAGTTCCTCCACGGCCTGGCGCACGGTCCCGGGGTTTTTCCACGAGTCCTTGGTGTCCAGGGACAGCCGTATCCTTTGCGCCAGGACATAAGCGTCCCTGGACTCGCCGAGCGAAGTTGCGAGCCAACTGACTTCCTCGCGGGCGGTCCGGGGGAGTTTGGGAATCATGCCGCGATAACAGCTAAGCACTGAACGGAGCCGGCGAAGGGCGAGCCTGGCGTTGTGTACGGCTTCCGGATCGGCCGCTGCAACCAGCGGCAATTGTCCTTCCAGAGCGGTCAGTTGGAAGGCGATGTATGCAGCCAGCGGTGTGTGGCCTTTGTGTCCCACGGGGCAATCGTCCTCTGCTGTCGGGCGCGGGGCAATAGCGCCGATTACTTCGCTTTGTCGTAAGAATCGACGACGGCGACGCTCACCGGAAATTCCACCGGAACCCGCCCGAACAGCAGTTCCTTCGCTGCGGCTGCGGCCTCTTCGATGGCCTTGATGCACGCTTCCACCGACTCTGCAGGCGCGTGGACCATGACTTCGTCGTGCAGGAAGAACACGAGTTCCCCGGCAGGCAGGCCGTCGGCACGCGCGGTGCGCAACCGCCGTCGAAGTTCGGCAAGCCAGCACGACGCCCAGTCCGCCGCGGAACCCTGCACCACGAAGTTCCGCGTGAAACGGCCCCGCGAGCGGGCGATGCTGTCCGCACGCCGCTGTTCTTCCGCCGTCGTGGATTGTTGGCTGCGGATCCAGCGTTCCGACGGCGGCGGGCTGCTGCGCCCCAACCTTGAGGTCACGGTGCGGCCGCCTTCGCCGTCGCGGGCTGCCTGTTCCACGAAGCCGACTGCCCGGGGATAGGTCCGGGTCAACTGTGGCATGAGGCGCCCGGATTCGCCCGTGGTGGCACCGTAAATTGCGCCCAGCAGGGCGATCTTGGCCTTCGAACGGTCGCCGCCGAAACCCTGCGCGGCGATACCGGCGTACAAGTCCTTGTCCCGGGCAGCCTCGGCCATCTTCGAATCCTGCGCGAGCGCCACCAGAACCCGGGGTTCGAGCTGGGAGGCGTCCGCGACGATCAATTTGTGCCCCGGGTCGGCATGCACCGCGCCCCGGATCTGGCGGGGGATCTGCAACGCCCCGCCTCCCCTGGACGCCCAACGACCGGAAACCACGCCCCCCACCACGTACTCGGGGCGGAACCGCCCGTCGCTCACCCACGCGTCCAGCCACGACCAGCCGTTGGCAGCGAACAAACGGGAGAGCTTCTTGTACTCCAGCAGTGGCTCGATGGCAGGATGCTTCGATTCCTTGAGTTCCCACTGGCGGGTGGTTTTTACTTCGATCCCGTTCCGATGGAGTGCACGCATGAGGTCCTGGGGTGAATCCGGATTCAGCTTCGGAGAGTGGAGAATCCCGCGAAGCTCGTTGCAGAGAGCTTCGAGCCTGGCCGGCCGATGGCCGGCGGGTGGGCGGGGACCCAAGTGGCCTTCCAGGATTTCTTCGTGCAGCGTCTCCTGCCACGGCACACCCGTGAACTGCATTTCGGCGGCGATCATGGCACCGGCGGATTCCGCAGCCAGCAGCAGTTTCAGTCGGTGCTGCCGGCCTTCTTCCTTGGAAGCCTGGCCGAGCGCATGTTGCTGGGCCGCGAATTCGGCCCGGATCTCGTCCAGACTTGGCTGGGTGCTGCGCGGGACCAAGTCGTCGAACAGCGCGTCCTGCTCGGCGGGCGGCGGGGGAGGCTGGAGGACCCGCGGCGGAACCGGCATTTCGTCGTCTTGCGTGAGCTTTTCCGCGCTGCGGGCATAGTCCGTGTGGGCCGTGAACTCAGAATGCACCAGAATGGCGCGGCAGAGTGTGAGGTCGTGGCAACGCTCCAGTTCCACCCCGGCCTGGAGCATCGCTGGATACCAATCCTGCGTCCGGTTCCAGACCCAGCGCGGACGGCTCTTCTCCAACCCGCTGACGACGACGGCGAGATCCGCCTTTCGTACCGCGCGCGGCTCCGCCACGGCTACTCCGGCAGCGTTGATTTCCTGAATGGCTGCGCCGTCTGGATGGGCGGCGAGCAGCAGGTACATGCTGACAATTCTGCCCTGTGATTCCGTGGAACCTTGCACTTTGCGGACAGTTGCCGTCCGCAAGCTTGTGGCCTGGTGCAGTGTTTGGGGGCGATGCTGTCCGGGGCGATGCAGTCCGCGGGCGCCGGGTCCGGGGCGATGCAGTCCGAACGCGGACCCGTCCCCCACAGGGGTCGTTGTGGCTGCTTTGTCCACATACGCCGATACGGGCCTTCAATGCCCGCGGTGAAACGGAAAGAGTGGCTTCATGAGCGGGCAACATCTTGAGCGGAACCACAGACCCGGCGGAAGCCGGGCTGCCGCTGACGGCGCGCGCGGTTCGACGGTACTTCAACGTGGCCACCCCCTTCCCGGAAGATCCGGTCCACGGTCCGGGACGAAGCCAGATCGGGACTCCGGGGAGCCGTGGCTTCCCGCCAGTTCCGGCGATGTCCTTCTGGTGACGGGGAACGTCCGGCTACAAGCAGAAACCGAAAGGATCGCGGCCGCTGTCGGTGCCAGTCTCCGGACAACGATGGATCTATCGGCAGCCTTCCCCATGTGGGATACGGCGAGGATGGTGCTTCTTGGCAGCGATATCCGCGACCTTCCGCCCCGTCGTCGTGCACCTTCCGTCTTGCTGGGCCTCAACGGTGAAGGGGACTCGTTGTGGCATTTGGGAGCGGCCCTGGGGGCCGAACGTGTGGCCGTGTTGCCGGAAGCCGCAGCCTGGCTGGCGGAGCACCTCGGTAGCTCGGATGATCCAGACCCCGGAGGGTTGGTGCTCGGCGTGACAGGAGGATGCGGCGGTGCGGGTGCGTCCACGGCTGCGGTCTGGCTGGCGCAGGAAGCGGCCGTCCACGGAATCCGGACGCTGCTGGTTGATGGCGATTCGCGCGGAGGAGGCCTTGAGCTTTGCCTGGCAGCTGAAGATGCGCCAGGACTGCGCTGGCCCGATCTCGCCGATGCCAGCGGCAGCATCGGTACCGGGCAGCTAAGCGACTCATTGCCCATCGCCGGAGGATTCTCCTTCCTTTCCTGGCCGGGCAGCCGCGACCGCCCTCTGGACGTGGAGCCCGGGGCCGTCGCGGCCGTCCTTGATGCGGCGAGGCGGGGATATGAGCTGATCATTGTCGACATCGGCCGCGGAACGGAATCGCTTGGCAGCTTTGCCTGGGACTGCGACAGGATTCTTCTCCTGGCACCGGCCCAACTCCGCGCAGCCGTCGCCGCGGCCAGGCTTCTCCAGGAGCTGCCGCCGGTGGACACAGCCTTGGTGGTCCGTGGAAATGCCGGTGCTGCCCTGGACGGACCGCTCATAGCCGAGTCACTGGGACTGCCCCTTCATGGCTTGCTCCCCGAGCTCCGCGGCACCGCCGCGGCCGCTGAGCTCGGACGCCTTCTGGAATTCGGCAAGCGCAAGGCCGTGCGTCGCTTTGCGGAATCCGTACTTCAACTACTCGACGACGGCGCAGTATGAGTGCCCCTGGGTTTCCAAACGGCGAGCGCCGTCGCAACACGCGTCTCCTCGACGCCGCACTCCTTGAAAGCGTCCGGGAAACCGTCATGGCCGACGCCGGTCCAGTGACTCCGTCACGCGTGGCAGCGGCCGTCCATGCCACGGGCAGGCTACTCGGGACCGCGGGGGCGCTCGCCGCCGTCGAATCCATCAGCGCCGAACTGAGCGGACTTGGACCTCTCCAACAGCTCGCCCGCGATGCCTCAGTGACGGACATCTTCGTGAATGGCCCGGACTCGGTGTGGTTCGACCGCGGCAAGGGGCTGGAGCGGGCGCAGGTGCACTTCGACGGCGAACCTCAAATCCGTGCCTTGGCCTCCCGGCTCGTGGCGGCCGGTGGACGCCGTTTGGACGACAGCTCGCCGTGCGTCGATGTCCGCCTGGACGGCGGATACCGGGTGCACGCAGTGTTGCCTCCGATTTCCACTGCCGGAACTTTGTTGTCCGTTCGGATTCGGCGCGAGGAGGTTTTCTCGATCGACGAGTTGCGTGCGGGAGGCATGTTCGGGGCACCGGTCCAGCAGGTGCTGCAGGCAATGGTTGATCGCAGGCTGAGCTTCCTGATCAGTGGTGCCACCGGTTCCGGAAAGACCACATTGCTGTCCACGATGCTCGGCTTGAGCAGCCCACATGATCGGCTCGTCCTGATTGAGGACGCCTCGGAGCTGAACCCGGTGCACCCGCACGTGGTTTCCCTTGAGTCCAGGCACGGGAACCTTGAAGGCGGTGGCGCTCTCGATCTTGGCGAACTCGTTCGGCAAGCACTGCGGATGCGGCCGGACCGGTTGATCGTGGGTGAGTGCCGGGGCGCAGAAGTCCGTGAGCTGTTGACGGCACTCAATACCGGCCACACGGGTGGCGGTGGCACAATCCACGCGAACACCGCCTCCGCGGTCCCGGCCAGGCTGGTGGCGTTGGGTGCGCTCGCAGGCTTGAGCCGGGAAGCCGTTCAACTGCAGCTTTCAACGGCATTGGACGCAGTGGTCCACGTCGAGCGGACACCGGCCGGCAGAAGAGTTTCCTGCATTGGATTGTTGGCGGTGGGCGCGTCCGCCCCATCGATCGTGCCTGCCGTGGAAATGCGGGCGGGTGTTGCTGTCCCTGGTCCCGCTTGGGGGGACCTCGCAGATCGCCTTGAACTGGACCCTGGGCTCCTGCCCGGGCCCCTGCCCGGCTCGCAACGACCGATCTCGCGCCCGGATCACCTTGGAGCTGTCGCGTGAGCGGATTCCTCATTCTCGTCCTGGCGGCCGCTGCATGGGTTTTCTTCCAACCGTCCCGGCGACTTGGCAAACGGGTAGTGCGTGCCCTGCCTCGTGCTCCCTTGCATGGGGCTGGCGCTGGGGCGCGCGTGCCGGTGCGGCGCTCCCGCGCGGACGCATTGCCGCTCACGATACTCGTACAGCAGTTGGCCGCCCTCCTCCGGGGCGGCCGTTCGACGTCGCGCCTCTGGGAGGAACTCTGGATTGTGCATGGACCCAGGGATCACCGCATTCGTTCGGTCGACTCGGAGGACCGCAAAGTGCGAGCCAGGGCCCTGGCATTACCCAAGGTGTCGGATGGGTCTCTTCAGGTTCTCGCAGCGGCGCGGGCGGCATCGATGAACGGGGCCTCGGTCGCCGAAGCCATCAGATCGTCGGCAACGAAGAATCTTAGGGGCGGGAATCCCGTGGAACATCGAATCTGGGGAGAACTTGCCGCCTGCCTGGACGTCGCGGAGGCGACTGGTTGTCCATTAGCCGACGTGCTGACCAGATTCGCCGCCCAGCTTGAGGCCGAGGACGACGCCGGCGATGCCCGGCAGACTGCCTTGGCCGGCCCGAAAGCCACTGTGCGCCTTCTGACATGGCTGCCGGTGTTCGGCTTGGGGCTGGGCATGATGCTTGGGGTGGATCCGTTAGGGGTCCTGTTGGCCAACGGCTTGGGATTGGCGGCGCTCGCGGCCGGGGGTGTCCTGACTGTCACCGGCAGAATCTGGTCATCCCGGTTGGTGCACGTCGCGGCGGGCGTTGACTGATGGGCTCGGCATTCGCAGCCATCGCAGTGTCCCTCGTGCTGGTCTTTGCGGCAATTCTCGGGCTGGCCTATCAAGGACGAACCCGGCGGCGCTCAATCCTCCGGACACTTCGCGGCCCACTCGGAAGCAACGGCCCGATGAACAACACCAGCCGGGGCGAGGCGGCGGGCACTCTCCGGAATCCCGATGGGCAGGGAGGCTTGCGCAATGTGCCCATGATCCTTGAGTTGGTGGCCGCCATGCGCGACTCCGGGGCGGGCCTCGGACGGTCCCTTGAGTTGATCGCCGGATGCGCGTCCCCGCAGCTTAGCCGCTCCCTGAAGACGGTGGTTGCTGCCCTCGATATCGGAACGGACTGGGAGACGGCATGGCGGAGTGCGGGCCAGCAGTGCGCTGAAGCGCGCAAGCTCAAGGATGCGCTCGCCTTCGCCGCCCTGACCGGCGCACCATCCTCGGCGATCCTCTATGCCCAGGCAGCTCGACTGCGGCGTGAAAAGTTCAGGGTGGCGGAAAAGCGCGCTGCCGCGCTCGGAGTGAAACTCGTGATTCCGCTGGGTCTGTGTTCGTTGCCTGCCTTCATCTGTCTTGGTGTGGTCCCGGTGCTGTTGGCCATGCTTCCGCCCAGGGGATAGCTGGCGGCGGCCCCGCCCGGGGGGATTGCTGGCGGCCCCGCCAGGGGCGGCGCCCGAGTCCCTCGCAAGCCAGTTTCCCTCCACAGGAACGTTCAGAAGCGAGTTTTCCACTTAGGAGATTTGGGGCCTTTCGAAGCCCACATGCCAACGGAAGAGTCGAAGTAGAGCCGGCGGCCAAGCCGGCCCCGCAGAAAGGAACCGAAATGAACGCAACCGTCGATACCGCCCAGGCGCCGCAGGACGTCCATGCCCCCCGGGCTGCCCTGGCACTCGCCCAGGCATCTCCTCCTCGGCCGGAGGCCGAGGTCCTCGAATTGTTCCCGGGTTCGCAGGGAAGCAGGCCCGTTCGGCTGCCAACCCACCCGCATTCCACCGCCGAAGCATGCCGTGCGCGGCCGAGCGACGGTTCTGCCGTTCCGAAACGGTCGAAGGTGCGGCTCATGGGTTCCGAGCTTGGGATGGCGACGGCCGAATATGCCATCGCAACCCTTGCCGCCGTGGGCTTCGCCGGACTCTTGGTGGTCATCCTTCGCAGCGAGGAAGTACGTGGCTTCCTCCTCAACCTCATTCGTAGCGCGCTCTCCCTGCCATGACACCGCGGTGGGGTTCAAAGCGCCGTGCCGGGAATTCGATCCGTCAGTTGGCATTGGTTTGGGGGCTCGCCGTAAAGCTAGCCCGGGCGGCTGGCGTTATGCGGCAGCGGACTCCTTCGATCAGACGGCCTCCTTCGCCGGAGAAGCTAGATGGCACGCGCAAGCACCGTAGGCGAGATGCTTTCCTTGCGAGGGGCCGTGGCGCCGTCACCGCTGAATTCGCCGTGGCACTACCCTCTGTCCTGCTTCTTTTGGCCCTGCTTCTCGCGGGATCGGCCGCGGGGATTACACAGCTTCGCTTGGAAGAGGCGGCCAGGGCGGGTGCCAGGGCCCTCGCCCGGGGAGACGGCCATTCAACCGTCGACGGCATCGTTCGGATGCTGGCAGGCGATGCTGCCTCGGCCGTCATTGCCGAAGACGGCGAATGGATCAAGGTCACAGTCTCCGCCCGGGTCGTCGGCCCGTTGGGCTCCTTTGTCCCATGGAGGCTTTCGGCGACGGCATCGGCGAGGGGAGAGGCCCCGCAGTCGTCGGCGGCCACCGTTCCGTTCCTCGCTGCCCGGGACGGGGTTGTGGATTTCAGGGGTGCTGTGGCGATGGCAGGGCTCCAAACCGCTGTGGAAGACGTCGCGGCGTGAGGGCAGGTAGCGCCCGCGCCGGCGAAGGGGCTCCGGTTGCTGAAAACGGTTCGGGAACCATCCGCGCCAGCGGTGACGCTCGGGTTGCTGAAAACGGTTCTGGAACCATCCGCGCCGGCGATAGTTGCGGCGAGACTGCGCGCGGCGTGAGGGCAGGTAGCGCCCGCGTCGGCGACGGGGTTCGGGTTGCTGAAAACGGTTCTGGAACCATCCTGGCTGTTGCTCTGGGCCTCGTTGTCATGGCCTGCTTGGCGGCGGCGCTGACCCTGGCCCAAGCCATGGCGATGGCCCACCGCGCAGCGTCTGCCGCCGATCTCGCGGCGCTCGCAGGAGCCGACGCGGCCCGCGGCCTGACAACCGGAGATCCTTGTTTGCTCGCCAGCGAAACGGCCGCGCAGCATGGAGCTTCGTTGACGGCGTGCACGGTGGGCGTAGGCGGGATCGTGGAAGTCCGCACTGAGCTGGACCGCGGCGCAGTCTTCGGGACCGCGACCGGCAGAGCCCGGGCCGGTCCGCCGCCCTAGAACCGCCGCCCTAGAACCGCCGCCCTAGAACCGCCGCCCTAGAACAGCCGCCCTAGAACAGCCGCCCTAGAACAGCCGCCCTAAATCGTGCGCCTAGGACGCGTCGCGCAGCAGCACGTCGATCAGGGTGACCGCTGCGTCCTTGTCCAGCGGATTGTTCTTGTTGCCGCATTTGGGGGACTGGACGCAGGAAGGGCAGCCGGTGTCACACTCGCAGGCTTTGATGGCGTCCCTTGTGGCGGTCAACCACACTTTGGCTTTTTCGAAGCCGCGCTCGGCAAATCCGGCACCGCCTGGATGGCCGTCGTACACAAAGATCGTGGGAACTCCGGTGTCGGCGTGGAGCGCTGTTGAGACTCCACCAATATCCCAACGATCACTTGAAGCGACCAGCGGCAGAAGCCCGATGGCGGCATGCTCGGCGGCGTGAAGGGCACCCGGGAACTGGGCCTCGACAAGGCCTGCGCTAGTCAGCGAACGGTTGTGGACCACAAACCATACCGCCTTGGTGAAAAGATCCCTGGCCCCGAGTTCCAGCGGTTCTTCCCCCAAAACCTCGTTGGAAATCAGTGCCTTACGTTGGAAGGAGACTACCTGTGTTGTTACTTTCACTTCGCCGAAGTGAACCGCGATGTCCCCCCATTCCATGGTCCGGAGAGTCTGCAGGACCTCGATCTGCGTCACGTCCCGTGCCGTGGTGTAGTAGTCCGGGTTGGTTCGACGAACCACCACGCAATGGTCCTCTTCGTTCAGTTCCTCGACCAAGTAACTGTCGCCTTGGTGCACATAGATCGCACCCGTATGCGCCTGGTAGTGCGTTTGTGGCGAGTCCATGGTGCCTAACAGGGAGCCAGTCTCGGAGTCCACGATGCTTACGGGGCCGCCGCCATCTGCGCGAAGGTTTACCATGGCCGCGGCGCTCTCTGGATGGGTCCAGAACCAGCCCGCGGCCCGTTTCCGCAGGTACCCCTGTTGCACCAACTGATTCAGCAGGGATTCGGACGCCGGCCCGAACAGCTCAAGTTCAGCCACACCGATCGGGAGCTCGGCCGCTGCCGCGCACAGATGGGGGCCGAGCACGTAGGGGTTTCCGGGATCGAAGACGGTGGCCTCGACCGACACGTCAAAGATCGCCTCCGGATGGTTGACGAGGTATGTGTCCAAAGGATCATCGCTGGCCACGAAAGCGGCAATAGCGTTTTGGCCTGCCCGGCCGGCCCGTCCGATCTGTTGGAACAGGGAAGCCCTCGTCCCGGGCCAGCCGGCTACCAGCACGGCGTCCAGCCCGGAAATGTCGATACCCAATTCCAATGCCGACGTGCTGGACACCCCAAGCAGCTCACCGGAACGCAAAGCCCTTTCCAAAGCCCGTCTCTCCTCGGGGAGATAGCCGGAACGGTACGCAGCAACCCGCTGGGGCAGGCTGGGATCCACTTCGTCGAGGAGGCGCTTGGTGATAGACGAAATTGTTTCCGCGCCGCGCCTGGACTTGATGAAGGCGATGGTCCGCACACGGGAGGACACGAGGTTGGCCAGCAGGTCCGCGGTCTCGGCGACGGCGGTCCTGCGGGATTTTGCCCCGTTTTCGCCCTTCAGCTCGGTCAGGGCAGGTTCCCAGAATGCCACCGTCGTGGAGCCATGAGGTGAACAGTCCTCGGAAATTTCGCGGACGGGGGTGCCGATGAGCCGGGCGAAGGATGTGCCCGGGTCCGACGCAGTCGCCGACGCCGCAATGAACACCGGTTCAGGAAAGGAGGTGCCGGCACCGTAGTAGGCACAGATTCGCCGGAGCCTCCGCATGAGGTTGGCGACGTGGGACCCGAACACCCCGCGGTAGCTATGGGCCTCGTCCACGATGACATACCGCAGCCTGCGGAAGAAGCGGGCCCACCACGTGTGGTTGGGCAGGATCCCGAAGTGCAACATGTCGGGGTTTGCGAGGATGAAGTTGGCATGATCACGGATCCAGCGGCGCTGGGACTGCTCGGTGTCGCCGTCGTACGTTTCCGCCCGGACCGTGGGGAGCTTGAGCGCGCGGATCGCTGCCAACTGGTCGGCTGCAAGTGCCTTGGTGGGGGAGAGATACAGGGTGACGGCACCGTCGTCGTGGATCTTGCCCGGCTCAGACAGCACCCGCAACTCTGAACGATGGATGGCGTCGAGGGCAGGCAGCTGGTAGGCGAGCGACTTCCCGGAGGCGGTCCCGGTGGCAATGACGACGTTTTGGCCGGAGTGGGCGAGCTCGGCTGCTTCGATCTGATGCCGGTACGGTTCGTGGATGCCCAAAGCCCCGTATGCGGCAACCACATCGGGATGGGCCCAGCCCGGCCACGCCTCGTGGACAGCCTGGCGAGCTGGAATGGTGCGGACATGTCGCAACTGCTCCGGGTCCGGGCTCCTGCCCAGAAGGGAGATCATCGATTCAGTTGCGTTCACGTGAACATTCTGTCATTGCGCCGGAAACCGACCGGCGCCGAACCTCGGCTACGCCACAGACAGGTCAGTCTCGTCGACCGATTTGGTGGACATCATGAGCACCTGGCACACGTGCTTCCAGCCAAGGTGGGAGTAGAGATGCTGTCCGTCCAAGGAAGCGAGGAGCAGGCCGCTTTCAACATCGTATTGAAATGCCTGCGCGGCGAGGGCTTTCATGATGAAACTGCCCAGTCCCCGGCGCTGGTAGTTGGGCTCGGTGACGATTTTGTCGAACACCGCTGTCTGCTTGACTACGTATACCTGTCCGCTGGCCGCCACCTCTTCGCCGGCATGGACCACGGCGTAGTGGACGCCTTTGCTTTCGGAAGTGGTGAGCTTGAGGTCGTCATCCGAGAGCCACGGATCCTCGGCATCTTGCGTCCCCATGTCCACGATCATCATGGTCTGGGAATCGGAGGTGACGTTCAATCCGTTCTCGCGAGCCAATTGGGTGTAGCGTCCTGCGTCGTTCGTGAGGATCGTCAAAATGCGAGTGTCCGCCTGGGCGGTCTTGGCGGCCAGTTCGGCGAACTCGTCATCCGAGGGGTCGTAGGCAAAGTATTCCCAGTCGCCGGTTTTGTCTGCACGCAGGGCTGCCGGGAACCGGCCTTCCTTTCGCGTTTCGTAACTCCGGGACCCGGCCCAGCCAGCCACCCAGACGTCGAGCAGCTCAGCGATGTCTTCAACCAAGGCTTCGTGACTCATGTAGAGAGACTATGCCAGCGGTCTGGGAATCAACAGGGGCCGTCAGTAACAGCTCCATTAACACTTAGAGTGACCGAACGGCGGCCCGACTCATGGGTTTGGGGCCAGCAAGTACCCTTAAATACGTGGCTTTAAACAGAATTGTGCTCTTCTATGGCTTTACCCCGATCGCTGACCCGGACGCCGTGCGGCTCTGGCAGCGCGCCCTGTGCGAGAAGCTCGGCCTGACCGGGAGGATCCTTATTTCGCGGGACGGCATCAACGCCACAGTTGGTGGGGAACTGAACAACGTCAAGCAGTACGTGAAGACCACCAAGGAATACAAGGGCTTCCACGATATCGACTTCAAATGGTCCGAAGGCGGCGCCGACGACTTTCCGAGGCTCAGCGTCAAGGTTCGCGATGAGATCGTGTCCTTCGGCGCCCCCGGTGAACTGAAGGTGGACGAGAACGGCGTCGTCGGCGGTGGCACCCACCTTCAGCCCGAAGAGCTCCACGCACTGCTGGAGGAAAAGAAGGCTTCTGGGCAGGACGTGAAGTTCTTCGACGGACGGAACGCCTTCGAAGCCCAGATCGGCAAATTCAAGGACGCGATCGTTCCCGACGTCGCCACCACACACGACTTCATCAAGGAACTCGACTCGGGCAAATACGACGATCTCAAGGACCAGCCCGTAGTCACCTACTGCACAGGCGGAATCCGGTGCGAAGTCCTTTCCAGCCTGATGGTGAACCGCGGCTTCAAGGAGGTTTACCAACTCGACGGCGGGATTGTCCGCTACGGCGAGACCTACAAGGACCAGGGCCTGTGGGAAGGTTCCTTGTACGTTTTCGACAAGCGCATGCACATGGAATTCAGTGAGGATGCCAAGACCATTGGCCAATGCGTCCGCTGCCAGGCGCCCACCAACAAGTTTGAAAACTGCTCCAATTTGAGCTGCCGCAACCTCACGCTGTATTGCGCCGAATGTGCCTCGAGCCCGGAAACGCTGCGTTGCCCGGAAGGCTGCGCGGCCTAGCGCCGGTCATCAGATCCGGCTCACCCGGTACGCGAAGTTTGCCTGCGCATTTGCGGTGATCGTGATGCCCAGGACGGCGTCTGTCTCCAGTTGCAGGACCTTGACCCTCGTGGTGCCGCAGCGCAGCATTACCTCGATGAGGACTTCGCTCCCGTTCCGCACAGTGAATTCGGTGCTGCGGGTACCTCGGCACGCCAGAGTCACTGCATACGTTCCCCCAGGAAGCTGGGTGGTCTCTTCGTCGCGGGACTCTCCAGCGGACAGCAGGTCGAAGCTGCTGTAAAAGGACAGCCCGTTCACGTCTGGAAGCACGTCTTGCGCCCAAGCCTTCAGCGCATCGCCCGTGACGGTCTGTCCAAGGGCCGGGTCGCGGGTCAACACCGGATCCGTGATCACCGCCGACGGCGGACTGCTCGCCGCGGCACGGCCGTCCTCGTAGGTGTATTCGCACGAGGCCAAAGTGCCGCACGCGAGCACACCACAAAGCACGACGGCGGGAATCGCCGGCGGCGTCGTCGCAACCTTCAGGGCGCGTGCCCACCCCATGGTCCGACTCTACGCCCGGCCGCAGCCGGGAACGAAGCGGCAGTTAGGAAGCCGGTACCAGTTGGTATGCGTAGATCACGGGTGCATCGACGCTGCTTGTGCTGATGCTCAGTGGGCCGGCCGAGGGAATCTTGATGCGGGACGTTTCGCGGCTGCCATTGCACGCAGCCCCGGCCTCGGTGATCTGCGTGCCACCCGAGGAAACGTCGAAGAATGCCTTGCCGCCGCCGTCGCAGGCCACAGTCAGGGTGTAGCTTCCGGCAGCGACATTTGCGAAGTTCTTGACCAAGGGGTCACGGTTCGGGATTTTTCCTGAGTCCTCCAGGACCACCCCGGCAGCCGACGGCATGGTGGTCGCCTTCCACGCGGGGATGTCGGCGTTGGAGACAGATCCCCCGGAGGAGCACGCCGTCATCGCCAGGGTGGCAGCGCCAACGACCAAAAGAGCAGCGCGACGCCAAGTGGAGGGGTGAAATGCCATGATTCAACGCTACCTGCTCGAATGCCTCCCCGCCGACGCAGGCGATCACGCGGCCGCCCACCCACCAGCCCGAATAGACTTGCACAGTGACTGATCCCGCAATGCCCGCCATCTTTGGGACCGCCCCGAAAACCACCACCCTCGACGCTCCCCGCAGCGACCTTCCCGAGCTGCTCACGGCGCTCGCCGACGACCTGCGGAACGTTGGCTACACCGTGGACGGAGTGGCAGGACTTCTTGGGGAGTCCGCCCACGCGGCCCTCGCCCGGGATCAGCTCATCCCTGCACTCATCGCCACCGAACCGGCTGACTCCGCCGGAGACCCGGCGACGGACGGTGCGAAGGCCGCGCTCGCCGTCGTCGTGCGCTTGTGGCTTCTCGCTGTCCCGCAAACCGAAGACGACGTCGACGCCGCCCTGCCGCGCATCCGCACCTCGGGCCTGGTGGAACTTGGCTTGGTAGAGAAGAACGACGGCGGTGCTGTCGCGGCGAAGGTGGATTTGCGGCCGTACGGCTGGGAATGCGACTCCGGAGCAGACAACAGCGGGAGCGGCGGCGCGGAACTGTGGGTTTCCAGCGATCTCGCCGCCCACCAGCAGCCGGGCGTGCTCCGGCATGACCATGTGCTGGGCATCGGGCAGGCATCCACCACCCTTGTCCAGACCACCATCCGCCGGCACTCGAAACGCGCCCTTGACCTCGGGACGGGCTGTGGAATCCAGACTTTCCACCTCCTGCACCACAGCGAGCATGTCACCGCCACCGACATCTCCGAACGGGCCCTCGCGTTCACCCGCTTCAACCTGATGCTCAATGCCGAGGCCCTCCGCCTGGACCCGGCCGATCTCGAGTCCCGGGTGAGCCTGCGGCTGGGCTCGCTCCTGGAACCGGTCGCGGGTGAGACTTTCGATTTGGTGGTGTCCAATCCGCCTTTCGTCATTACCCCGCGCAGTGCTGGCGAGCATTCTTCGGATCAATTCACCTACCGCGACGGCGGCCTGCCCGGCGACGACATCGTGGCCAACCTCGTCCGAACCTTGCCCGACGTCCTGGCGCCCGGCGGCACGGCGCAGATGCTCGGCAACTGGGAAATCCCTGCAGGCAGCCGCTGGAGCGAACGGCCCGCGTCGTGGCTGGCAGGGTCCGGCACGGAGGCATGGTTCATCCAACGGGAACAGGTGAGTCCGGAGCTGTACGCGGAGACCTGGCTGCAGGACGCCTCCGAAGGCCGCGACCGTAAGCTCTACCGTGCTGCCTACGCGGCCTACCTGGAGGATTTCGCGTCCCGCAACGTGGACGCCATTGGCTTCGGAATGATCTGGCTGCGGCGGCCCGAAAGCCCGCGTCCGGGAGATGCGCCCGCCCGCTTCGAGGAAATCACGTACCCCATCGAGCAACCGATCGGCCCGCACCTCGCCGCCGCCGTCGAACGCGCCGATTGGCTCGATGCCCACGAGCTCTCCGAGGCCCACTTGGTGGTGGCCGAGGACGTGACAGAGGAGCGCCACCAGCGGCCCGGCGCCGAGCACCCCGGTGTCATCCTGTTGCGCCAAGGCGCAGGGTTGCGCCGGACGAATCTGCTGAGCACCGAGCTGGCCGGCTTCGTGTCGGCATGTGACGGCGAGTTGTCCGTCCGCCAGTTGATCGGTGCCTTGGCCGCCTTGTTGGGTGGAGGGGACGACTTCGACGACGACGCATTCCGCGCCGGGCTGCTCTCCGACGTCGGTAACCTGGTCCGCGACGGCTTCCTGCTTCCCGCGGCATAGGACATTTGCGGACGCACCGGCGGATAAACTGTTCCGGTGAATGAAGACAATGGGGGACCCACCGGGCTGGCATCTCCGAAGCGCCGGAAACGGCCCGAGAAAACGGTGGAGATCACCGACCCCAAAGCGATCCGTGCGCTTGCGCATGCCGCCCGGCTTGAGGTCATCTCAGAGCTGTATTCCACGCAGCTGAGCCGCACAGCCACGGAACTCGCCGCGCAGACAGGGCTCACGCCGAGCGCCATGAGCTACCACCTCAGGGCCCTCCAGAAATGGGGGATTGTGACTGCTGCGGACAACGAGGGCGATGCGCGCGAACGGCGTTGGAAGGCCGCTGGTTCGGACTTCACCATCAAATCCGGCGGCAACGCTCCGAGCCCGGAGATCGCCGTCGTCGAACTCGAACTGGACGCTTTCCGGCGTCGGGCGACTGCCTTCACCCGGGCCCGTGGTGAGCGGCGCCAGCGGGGCGAGGCCGCGAACGAGGCAGCCGCCATGGTGTTGTCCAGCGATCTGCTGTACTTGACTCCGGATCAGCGGACGGATCTCAAGGCCAAATTCCAGGAACTCATCAGGTCATATGAGCTCGAGGATCCCACGCGGATTCCCGAAGGAGCGGTGCGAATCGCTACGATGTGGTCGATGATTCCGGACGACCGGACGCCGGCTTCAAGCTAACCCAGAACACTGTTCCTCCACAGCACTTGTGCACATGGAAACGCACGATTCTGCAAAATATGGTGAACTAGGCCAATATGGGCACGAGCCCAAGCAATTCATTTTTCTGTAGGAGAACCGTGCCCAGCAAGGCAAAAACCGGCAAGAAACTCGTGATCGTGGAGTCTCCGGCCAAGAGCAAGACCATCGCCAAGTACCTGGGCGAGGGCTTCATTGTCGAGGCCTCGATCGGCCACATCCGCGACCTCCCGCAGCCCTCGGACCTCCCTGCAGAACTGAAGAAGACCTCGGTTGGCAAGTTCGCCGTCGACATCGAGAACGACTTCAAACCGTATTACGTGGTGTCTCCGGACAAGAAGAAAAAGGTCGCCGAGCTCAAGGCCCAGCTGAAAGACGCTGACGCGCTCTATCTCGCAACCGATGGGGACCGCGAGGGCGAGGCCATCGCGTGGCACCTCCTGGAGGTCCTGAAACCCAAGGTTCCCGTCTACCGCATGACCTTCGGTGAAATCACCAAGGAAGCCATCCACCGCGCCATGGACAACCTGCGCGACGTTGACAGCGCCCTCGTGGACGCCCAGGAAACGCGCCGCATCCTGGACCGCCTGTACGGTTACGAAATCTCCCCGGTGCTGTGGCGCAAGGTTGCCCGCGGCCTGTCCGCCGGACGCGTGCAGTCGGTCGTGACCCGCATGGTGGTCGACCGCGAACGCGAACGCATGGCATTCAAATCCGCATCGTACTGGGACCTGACCGGCCAGTTCGGTACCGGCTCCGCGACATTCAAGGCAAAGCTCGCTGCCGTCGACGGCGCGAAGGTAGCCAGCGGCCGCGACTTCAACGACGACGGCGTCCTCACCTCCGCGAACGCGGTGCACCTCAACGAGGAACTCGCGACGTCGTTGGCCGCCGGACTCGAGAACGCGGACTTCCGCGTCCGTTCCGTCGACACCAAACCGTACACCCGCCGTCCCGCGGCGCCGTTCACGACGTCGACCCTTCAACAGGAAGCCGGCCGCAAGCTGCGCTTCACCTCCAAGAGCACCATGCAGATCGCCCAGCGCCTGTATGAAAACGGCTACATCACTTATATGCGTACCGACTCGTCCGCCTTGAGCGACGAAGCCCTCACGGCGGCACGCCGCCAGGCCGCCGAGTTGTACGGTCCCGAGTACGTGCCGCAGTCTCCCCGGGTCTACGCCAACAAGGCTGCGAACGCGCAGGAAGCCCACGAAGCCATCCGCCCCGCGGGTGACTCTTTCCGCACCCCGGCCCAGGTTGCAAACCACCTGACTGGCGATGCTTTCCGGCTCTACGAACTCATCTGGAAGCGCACCATCGCCTCCCAGATGGGCGACGCCAAGGGCTCTACCGCCACCATCCGCCTCGGCGCAGTGGCTACCGATGGGCGCGACGCCGAATTCTCGGCCTCCGGCACGGTCATCACCTTCCCCGGCTTCCTCGCAGCCTATGAAGAAGGCAAGGACGAGAGCCGCGGCGACGACGACTCCGACGAAGCCCGGCGCCTTCCCAACGTGGCCAAGGACGATTCCCTCACGGCTTCGGACATCATTGCTATTGGCCACGAGACCTCGCCACCGCCGCGGTACACGGAAGCATCCCTGACGGCGGAGCTGGAAAAGCGCGGCATCGGCCGCCCGTCCACCTATGCGTCCACGATCTCCACCATCCAGGACCGCGGCTACGTCCGGAAGCAGGGGTCTGCGCTGGTTCCCAGCTGGATCGCCTTCTCCGTGATCCGCCTGCTGGAGCAGCACTTCACCGACTACGTGGACTACGAATTCACGGCAGACATGGAAGGCGACCTGGACAAGATCGCCAACGGCCAGGCTGTAGGGGCCGCTTGGCTCAAGCACTTCTACTATGGTGAAGACGCCGATCCCGGCCTGCTGAGCATCGTCAACAACCTTGGTGAAATCGATGCACGCGAGATCAACTCGGTGCCGATTGCCGAGGGCATCACGCTGCGCGTCGGGAAGTTCGGCCCGTACTTGGAAAGTTCGATCCCCACCGTCGACCCCAAGACCGGCGAAGTCGTGGAGTCGGCGCGTGCCAACGTCCCCGAGGACCTCGCTCCGGACGAGCTCACTGCGGCCAAGGCCGTGGAGCTCATGGAAACGGCTGCCCCCGAGGAACGCGTCCTGGGCGCGGACCCGCACACCGGACACACCGTGGTTGCCAAGAACGGCCGATACGGCGCCTACGTCACTGAGATCATCCCGGAGATAACCGAGGAGCAACTGGCAAACCAGCCCGTGGAGTACTACAAGAACGGCAAACCCAAGCCGCCGAAGAAGCCCGTCAAGGCAAAGCCGCGCACGGGTTCGCTCTTCAAGTCGATGTCCGTTGATTCGGTCACGCTCGACGAAGCCATTCAGCTCATGAGCCTGCCCCGCGTGCTCGGCGCGGACGCCGAAGGCAACCCCATCACGGTGCAGAACGGCCGTTTCGGGCCCTACCTGAAGAAGGGCACGGACTCGCGGTCCATCGGATCCGAGGAAGAGATCTTCACCATCACCCTGGAACAGGCGCTGGAGATCTACTCCCAGCCGAAGCAGCGTGGTGCGCGTGCTGCCGTACCGCCCCTGGCCGAGTTCGGTCCGGACCCTGTCTCGGAGAAGAACATCGTGGTGAAGGAAGGCCGTTTTGGCCCATACATCACCGACGGCGTCACCAACATCACCGTTCCGCGCGCCACGTCCTTGGAGGAGCTGACCCGGGAGCAGGCCATCGAACTGCTCGCCGAGAAGCGCGCCAAAGGCCCGGTCAAGCGGACCACTACGGCCCGCAAGGCGCCTGCGAAGAAGGCTGCGGCAAAGAAGTAGCTCGCGCCGAGATCGTGGGTGTGGGGGGGGGGGGGGGGGGGGGGGGGGGGGGGG
>NZ_JBYSXD010000026.1:0-10705 GCF_058781865.1 Arthrobacter sp. FW306-1B-F12A | reverse complement strand
GCGTTCTGGAACGCAGCCCCCGGCCCACACCCACGTATTGGGTTTCCTGGGTTTCCACATAGCTTGATTGGCCGCTTCCGGGCTCTCCGCCGCTCGCCAAAACTGGTGCAGTGAACAGTTACGGAAACATCGACTCCGTTGTCCCGGTGGACCCGCTCGCGGAAGTTTGGGATTACTTGGAACCGGCGAAATCCCCGGCACTGTCCGCACCACGGGGCCCTCAAGCCGCCGCAGTTCCAGCGCTCACGAGCATTGGCGCGCCTCCGCTTCCGGATGGGAACATGTGGCGGACAGAGGAGTTGCTGTCCCAAGGACTGAGCAAGCGACGTATGAACGAACACCTCCGCTACGGCTCACTGGTAAGGGTCCGCACGGGAGTCATGGTCCGTGGCACGTTCTGGCGTGGGCTTTCGGACGATGACCGGGAGCGCGCCCGGTTGGCGGCGTAATGCCATAGGACCCTCCGCGTCACGGCGGATGGGCTTACGTTCAGCCACACCTCCGCCGCCCGTCTGCACCGTTTGTATTTGTGGAGGGCTGATCAATTGATCCACGTCATCATTCCGTACCACGCAGCGAGCGGATCCCATGCGGCCGACGTCAGGGCTCATTCAGGCCTCCTCCTGCCTGGGCAACGGATCGAGATTGATGGACTTCCAGTGACAGCACTCGACCGCACCGTTCTGGACTGCGCACAGATACTGAACTATCGGCAGGGCCTGATTCTCTTGGACCACGGCTTGAGGCTCGGATGCAACCGTGAGTGGCTCGAGTCAGCGTGTGCCGGTCTAGTCGGTGCCCGGGGAGTCACGGCGTTCCGAAAAGCCTTGGCCTTCGCGAACCCATTGTCCGAATCCCCGGGCGAGACATTGACGCGGGACGCTATCGCGAAGCTCGGATTCCCGGATCCCGTGCTCCAGCTGCGGGTCCAAACACCTCGTGGCGCCTACCGGTTCGACTTCGCGTGGCCGCACCTTCGAGCCGCGCTCGAGTTCGACGGCAAGGCAAAGTACTTCGACTACAAGCCAACTGCGGAAGTGATCTTCGAAGAGCGGCAAAGGGAGAAGCTGCTGGCCGAGCAGGGCTGGCGAATCCTGCGTATTGATTGGAAAGGTCTCTTCGACGAACGCGGCCTGAAAGTGCGCCTGCTCAGGCTTCTTCGGGGGTGAGATCGTGGGTTCGGGCCGAGGACTACGTTCCGGAACACAGCCCCCGGCCCCCACCCACGATCTCGGCGGCGAGACAGCCGGGAATTGCTTCGGGCAGGGGAACCGTGATCGAGTGGAACCATGACAGATCAGCCTGCAGCCCCGGAATCCCTGCCCTTGAACGACCTTGAGTCCAAGCTCGCAAAGGCCGGGCAACCCGACGCGAACCCGGTGGACGTCATCCTGTCCTTCCTGAACAACGAGGTCTACATCCTGAGCACCGACTCCCTGGATAAGCCTGACGCCGCCGTGGAGCCTCTTGTCCTCGCCAACTCCGAGGGTCAGCCTGTCCTCGCCGTGTTCAGCCACCCGAGCCGGGTGGAATCGCACTTCCTCGAAGCCGCGCCCAACGTCCTGGGCACCCACGGTTCAGCGATTCTGGACAGCATCGGCGACGAGCTGGGCTTGGTGATCAACCCCGGCAGCGAGCACGGCTTCGAGATGGGCCCCGAAGGCATTGCGAACGTCCGCCGCGACTTTACCCGCGCGGACGAAGCCGAAGAAGCCCACGAAGCCACCGCCCCGGCCGCAGATGCGGACGCGGAATCACGCACCGGCGGACCCCAGGATTAATTGACTAACCGCCGGCACGAATCGGCAGTCGTAGTTGCTTCACACGCTTCGAATCGGGGAATAATGGCAGAATGCGTCTTGGCGTCCTAGACATCGGTTCCAACACCGTCCATTTGCTTTTGGTGGACGCGCATCCGGGCGCACGCCCGGTCGCGTTTGCCTCCCACAAGCGACCGCTTTCGCTGGTTCAGTTCCTGGACGCCGACGGTAACATCAACGACGCCGGACAACACGAGCTCATCGAATTCGTCCTCGAAGCGTGGGAGTTCGCAGCCCGCCACAAGGCCGAGGATCTCCTGGCATTTTGTACCTCGGCCATCCGCGAAGCCACCAACGGCGTCGAGGTCCTTGCCCGGGTGAAGCACGAGACCACTGTGACCCTGCAGGAACTGACAGGCAGCGAAGAAGCGTCCATGACGTTCTTCGCGGTCCGACGCTGGTACGGCTGGGGCGCCGGTCCGATCCTGGACCTGGACATTGGCGGCGGCTCTTTCGAAATGGCGTTTGGCCAGGACGAATTGCCCGAGCTCGCGGTGTCAGTGCCGCTTGGCGCCAGCCGTTTGACGAGGGACTGGCTCCACAATGACCCGCCCACGGCAAAGAGCGTCAAAGAGCTGCGCAAGTATATTCGCCACACTCTCAAGCCGGTGGTGCGCGAGTTCAAGCAATTGGGCCGGGCCAACCTGGTGGCCGGGACCTCCAAGACCTTCCGTTCGCTTGCACGCATCGCAGGCGCGGCCCCCAGCGGCGCCGGTCCGTACGTCAAGCGGGAACTCCACGCCACGGACTTGGGCCTCTGGGCCCAGCGGATCTCGGCGATGACCGTCGAGGACCGGCTCTACCTCCCGGGCGTCTCGGATGCACGGGCGGCGCAGATCCTTGCGGGGGCGCTCGTCGCTGAGGCCGCATTGGAAATGTTCGAGTTTCCCAGCATGGAGATCTGCCCTTGGGCCTTGCGCGAGGGATTGATCCTGCGCCGGCTCGACCAGCTGATCTTCGATGGCCCGCTGGCCCCGGCTCCGCATGTCGGGCTCGGAGGCGCGGTACCGGTACCACGCCTGGGCGCCAACACCGGAACGGCCGCGCCAGCGGCAGTATCCATACCAATCCCCATCGCCGGGAGGCAGGCCAACTAACATGAGCACCGACGTCGAGCATTCCGAAGAAGACACGCCGAGGATCCCGGTGGCGCTTTCCAGCGCCTCTGTCTATCCGCTCAGCGTCCATGACGCCTTTGCCGTGGCCCAGGACCTGGGGTACGACGGCGTCGAGGTGATGGTGACCAACAACGCCACCAGCCAGAACCCGGATGCACTCATCCAGCTAAGCCATCGATACGACCAGCAGATCGTCTCCATCCACGCGCCCACCTTGCTGCTGACTCAGCAGGTTTGGGGTCCGGCGTGGAACAAGATCGAGATGTCCTGCCAGATGGCGCGCGAAGTCGGCTGCAACACTGTGGTGGTCCATCCGCCGTTTCGGTGGCAGTCGAACTATGCGGAGAACTTCGCTGCCGGTGTGCGCGAGATCGCGGCGATGTACCAGGTGCACATCGCGGTAGAGAACATGTATCCGTGGCGTGTGCGCGGCCGGGAGGCGCTCGCTTACCTGCCGCACTGGGATCCGATGGGGCAGGATTACGACGACGTCACGTGGGACTTCTCGCACGCCGCCACCGCGGGTGCCAACAGCCTTGAGGCGATCCGGGCGCTCGGGAGCAAGCTGCGCCACGTCCACCTCACCGACGGTTCGGGCTCGGGCAAGGACGAGCACTTGATCCCGGGTTACGGGACTCAGCAGTGCGCCGAGGCGCTGCAGTATCTCGCATCCAACGGATTCGAAGGCACCGTGGTTGCCGAGATCTCCACGCGCAAGGCCAAAGCCGCCGGCGAACGCGAAGAGTGGCTCGCCGAGACACTGCGTTTCGCGCGCCAGCACTTGGGGGCGCCGCTCGTGGGAGCCTTCGAGATCTAGGTTCCTTAAACGAGAAAGCACCGGCGGTCGATACGGGAAAATGGGGGGAAACCCGTTCGACCACCGGTGCTTGTGGCGGACATCCCCATGCCCGCCTCATCACTCGCACCCTCAATGAGGTAACTACTAAGTTACGGAGCGATATTGGGTGCAGCCTGCAATAATCTTGGGAACTGGCTGGGAATCCTCGGCGCCCCTGGACAGTGCTGCATTGGTTCTGCAGCGGAGCAGCTGAACTGGCATCATGGAGCCATGAGCAACCGAATCGCATTCCTTGGCTGTGGGTCCATGAACGAGGCCATTCTGGGGGGCCTGTTGGCTGCCGGAACGGATCCCTCGGACGTCGTCGCCACCGTACGCCGCGCAGAACGCGCCGCCGAACTGGCCGAGCGCCACCATGTCATGACCATCGCCGGGGCCGAGGAACCAGATAACAACAAGCTGGCCACGAAGGGCGCTTCGGTTGTCATCCTGGGTGTCAAGCCTGTGGGCATTGCCGATCTCGCCCGCGAAATCTCACCGTCGCTGGCCAAGAACACAATCGTGATCAGCGTTGCCGCGGCCGTGTCCATCGCCCAGCTGGAAGCTGCCCTGCCGGCGGGCCAGCCGGTCATCCGCACGATGCCCAATACGCCCGCCAAGCTGGGACGCGGGGTAGTCTCCGTTTCGCCCGGGACCAACTGCACCCCCGAGCAGCTCCAGCAGGCCAAGGACATCCTCGCTGCCGCGGGCACGGTCGTGGAAATCCCCGAGGACCAGGTGGATGCCCTGTCCGCCATCAGCGGCTCGGGCCCCGCGTACGCGTTCTACCTGGCTGAGGCCATGGCTGCGGCCGGCGTCGAACTTGGCCTGGATCCCGAACTCTCGCTCATGATTTCCCGCGAGACTGTGGCCGGTGCCGGTTTTATGCTCGCTGAGCCCGGAGCAGACCCCACGGCCCTGCGCATTGCCGTGACCAGCCCCAACGGCACCACCGAACGCGCCATCGCGGCCTTCAACGACGGCGGACTACCCGCGATCATCGCCGACGGAGCCCGCGCCGCAGCGGCCCGGGCCGCGGAGATCACACAGCAGCTGGCTTAGTTCCTCGCACCGCAGCTACGGCCGCGCAGCGAACCGTTCCAGGAGGTCCACGTGCCCTGACACAATCAGCATGTCGCGGCCGGAGACCTTCGTGTCCGGCCGGGCGTAGGTGAAGTCTTCGCCCGGGGATTTCACGCCAACAATGGTCACGCCGTACTTGGAACGGACCTTGGACTCATCCAGCGTGAAGCCCACGGTTTCCTTGGGCGGGTACATTTTCACGATGGCGAAATCGTCGTCGAACTCGATGAAGTCCAGCATGCGCCCCGAGACCAGGTGTGCTGCGCGCACTCCGGCGTCGGCCTCGGGGTAGATGACATGGTTGGCGCCGATGCGCGTGAGGATCTTGCCGTGTGAGGCCGTGATCGCTTTCACCCAGAGGTGTTCGATGCCCAGATCCACGAGGTTCACCGTGATGAGCACCGAGGACTCGATCGAGGTTCCCACACCCACTACGGCGGAGCTGAATTCCTGCGCGCCGAGCTGGCGGAGGGCATCGATGTTGGTGGCGTCCGCCTCAACGACATGGGTCAGCACGGAAGCCCAATTCTGGACGAGCGTGCGGTCCCGCTCGATGGCCAGGACTTCGCGTCCCTGCTTGACGAGCTGCTCGGCGGTGGCTGCACCGAATCGGCCCAAGCCGATCACCAGCACGGGCGCGTTGTGCGCCGGCCGGTTGGGGGCGCCTGTTGAATTAGCCAATGATCGGCCTCTCTTCCGGGTAATGGAATAGCTGCCTGCGCTGGCGGAGGGCCAGGGCGGAGGCAAGGGTTATGGTGCCGATGCGGCCGGCGAACATGAGGGCGGCGAGGACGTAGACCCCCGCCGGCGGCAGTTCCGCGCTGAGGTTCGTGCTGAGTCCCACGGTGGCAAAGGCTGAAATGGTTTCGAAGAGTACCCGGTCCAGGCTGGCGCCGCTGATGGCCAACAGCAGGAATGCGGATACGCATACCAAGGTGGCACCGGCGACGATCACCGAGATGGCTACCCGCATGGTGCCCTCGGGGATCGTGCGGCCGTAGACCTTGACGTCGTCGTCGCCCCGGGCCTCAGCGACGATGGCGAGGAACATGACCGCGATGGTTGTCACCTTGATGCCGCCGGCCGTCGACGCCGAACCGCCGCCGGCGAACATGAGCGCGTCCGACAGCAGCCTCGTGGTCGAATCCATGTGCCCCTGGTCGACCAGGTTGAAGCCACCGGAGCGCGTCATGACCGAGGCGAAAAGGGAATGCGTGATCTTGTCGCCGACGCTCATGTTGGCGATGGTGTTGGTGTTGTCCCACTCCATCAAGGCCCAGAGGACTGCGCCGGCAATGAGGAGGATCAGGGAAACCTGGATGGTCAGCTTGGTGTGGAGGCTCCACTTCCTCCAATTGAGGCCGTGCCGCCGGAGCACCAGCATCACCGGAAAGCCGAGGCTGCCGAGGAACACTCCAAGCATGAGCGGCACGAGAATCCACAGATCGGTCTCGTACGGCACGATTCCGTCGGAATGGGGTGTGAAACCGGCATTGTTGAAGGAAGAGATCGAGTAGAAGACTCCGTGCCAGACGGCCTGCCAGAAGTCCTCGCCGAGCGTCAGGAACCGGGGAATCATCGCGATGGCCAGGACGGCCTCGATGGTCACGGACGTCGAGATGACGATCCGCAACAATGTACCCACTTCGCCCAAGCGGCCGGCGTTGTTCATGGCCTCCTGCGCAATGAGCTTGCCCCTCACACCGAGCCGTTTGCTGACCATGAGCGCCAGGAGGGAGGCGAGTGTCAGGGTTCCCAATCCGCCGACGAAGATGCCGACGAGAATCACGAGCTGGCCGAAGAAGGTCCAGTGCGTCGCCGTCGACACAACCGTCAAACCGGTCACGCACACGCTCGAGACAGCGGTGAACAGGGCCTGGTGGATGGGAGTGACCGCACCGTCGGCCGATGCCGCCGGCAGGGAAAGCAGGCCGGTGAACAAGAGAATCGCGAAGACGTACGCCGTGAGCGCCAATCGGGCCGGTGAGGAGTTGGCGATGTTGTCGATGAAGTCGCGGATACCCGTGAAAATCCACAGGCCTCCCCGCTCCGGCTGGACGGTTTGCCAGCTGGCCGGGTCTAGGGACCTCGACTGGCTTTGAGTCATGGCAGTGCTGTTCGCTTCTGGTCGATTGATTCTGCTTTCCTGAGTAGTAAACCACTAATCGCCCGCTGTAACGGGGCAGGTGCGTTCCGCCGCTCGGGTAGCCTGTCATTGATGACTTCCTGGGCAGGCCTCCGTCCGTCCCCGCTGCCAACGACGGTGGCGTGGGATCCCGCCATGACCGCATACAATTTCGGTCCCTCGCACCCGATGGCCCCCGCGCGGCTTGAGCTGACGGCCAGGCTCGCCGCGGCGCTCGGACTTTTCGACCTGGAGCATGTGTCCGTCCAAGCGCCTGAGGTCGCGTCCGACGTCGAACTCCTGGCAGTGCACAGCGCCGAATATGTCGCCGCGGTGCGGCGTTCGAGCGAAGATCCGACGACGCCGGACCCGGAACGCGGGCTCGGCACCGAGGATGATCCAGCGTTTGCAGGGATGCACGAGGCCAGCGCCCGGCTCGCCGGAGGGTCCTTGCTCGCGGCCGAGGCAATCCTGTCCGGGACCGCGGTCCGGGCCGTCAACTTCGGCGGCGGCCTTCACCATGCCTCCCGAGAGCGGGCCAGCGGCTTCTGTATCTATAACGACGCCGCTCTCGCCGTGCAGAGGCTGCTCGACGGCGGTGTCCGGCGGGTCGCGTACATCGACGTCGACGCCCACCACGGCGACGGCACCCAGAGCATCTTCTGGAACGACCCCAGGGTCCTGACGATTTCCCTGCACGAAAGCGGGCTCTCGCTGTTCCCGGGAACGGGATTCGCCAACGAGATCGGCGGCCGGGACGCCCAGGGGACAGCCGTCAACGTGGCGTTGCCTGCGTGGACGGGGGACGCAGGGTGGTTGCGCGCCTTCCATGCCGTGGTACCCCAACTCGTGCAGGCCTTTGAACCTGAAGTCATTGTGAGCCAGCACGGCTGCGACTCCCACAAACTCGATCCCCTCACGCACCTCAACCTGAGCGTGGACGGCCAGCGCGAGGCAGCCAACGCCGTCGCGGGCCTCGCCGCCAGGTTCTGCGAAAACCGTTGGATCGCCACCGGGGGAGGGGGGTACGACATCACGGGAGTCGTACCGCGCACGTGGAGCCATTTGATCGGCATCGTGGCCCAACATCCTGTCCAGCTGACGGCTCCGGTTCCGGAGGCTTTCCGGAGCCATGTCAGGGAAAAGTACGGGGATACGGTTCCCGAACTCATGGGGGACGGCGTGGACACCTGGTGGCGTTCGTGGGAGGTCGGCTATGACCCGGCTGACGCCGTGGACCGCACCATCATTGCCACCCGCAAGGAAATCTTTCCGCTTTATGGTCTGGATCCCTGGTTCGACTGATAGCTGCTCGGCCGGCCGCGCAAGGCTGGGTCGACGCCGCGCGCATATGCGAAATAGTTGATGCCTTTTGGCGTATATGTCGCTAGGGTGGGAGGCATGGTGACTGACGACGTATTTGCCGTCATTGCTGAGGCAACCCGGCGTGACATTCTGGTTTCCCTCCGCTCTGGGGATAAGGCTGTGGGGGAACTGGTGGAGGAGCTCGCAGCGAGCCAGCCCACCATCTCAAAGCATTTGAAGGTACTCCGCGAGGCGGATCTCGTCAGCATGCGCGCGCAGGGACAGAAACGCTATTACGCGTTGAACCCGAAGCCGCTCGCCGGTGTTGCCAGCTGGCTGGAGACGTTCGACGTCGGTCCGGCCAAGCCCGCGGCCGAAGCCGCTACCCCGTCCCGTACCCCCCGGCCACGCACGGCAGGCCAGGGCGCCACGGGCCAGCCGGATGCCGCGCGGAACCAGACCGACGGCGAGCCGATCGTCGTTTCTCCGGCGAGCACCGACGTCGAGCGCTCGCCTGAAGCCGCTACCGCCACCGGAGCTGTTGCTGCCGCCGCCGGAATCGACGACACCAGGCCGCAGCAGATCGGCCGCACGGTTGGCCGTGCCGCAACCAAGGCTGCGGACCTCTTGGCGAACCTGCCGAACCTGCCCAACCTGCCGAAGTTCGGGCGGAAGAAGTAGCGGCAAGTTGGCGTGATCCCGGTCACGCCGCGATTGGCTTCTGCCCGATGTTGGTCCGGGAAGTCCCTGCAACCTTTGTGGCCGTGCGCGATCCCCGCCACTTTCAGAGTCATGGGCCGGGCCGGAGGCCCGCTGGCGCAGCCCTTCGGATCTAGTGCCGCCTTTCTGAAGTTGTGGGACGGCTGGCTTCGCGAGGATCTGTTCCTGGGTCATTGGTCCTTTTCGACGGCAAAAGATGCCGACTTCGCCGGGAAATTGTTCGACGTGCTGCTTGGTCGTAATCGGTTCGGATGGAGATTGGCGCGCGTCTGATGCGAGCATGGCGGGGTCGTTTCAGATCCGCCGTTCGGCGCAGAAGTTGTAGGGAGTCACATGGATTCGAGGCTGGAAGCAGTCCGGGACACCGTCTTGGCGCGGAACCCGGGCGAGCTGGAATTTCACCAAGCCGTCACCGAGGTCTTCGAAAGCCTTGGCCCGGTACATGACCGGCACCCGGAATTCCTCGAGGGCGCTGTCCTTGAGCGCCTGTGCGAACCGGAGCGCCAAATCATCTTCCGCGTCCCGTGGACCGACGACGCCGGACGCGTTCACGTCAACCGTGGTTTCCGCGTCGAGTTCAATTCAGCCTTGGGCCCCTACAAGGGTGGACTGCGCTTCCACCCCTCGGTCTATCTGGGCATCGTCAAGTTCCTCGGCTTCGAGCAGATCTTCAAGAATGCCCTGACAGGCATGCCGATCGGTGGCGGCAAGGGCGGCTCGGATTTCGATCCCCGTGGCCGCTCCGATGCCGAAATCATGCGCTTTTGCCAGTCATTCATGACCGAGTTGTACCGCCACATCGGTGAATACACGGACGTTCCTGCCGGCGACATCGGTGTGGGAGGCCGCGAGATCGGCTACCTGTTCGGCCAGTACAAACGCATCACCAACCGCTATGAGTCGGGTGTGCTGACTGGCAAGGGAATGTCGTGGGGCGGCTCCCTGGTCCGTCCGGAAGCCACTGGTTTCGGCACGGTCATCTTTGCCCAGGAGATGCTCAAGACCCGGGGCCAGTCCTTCGACGGCCAACGCGTCGTGGTGTCCGGTTCGGGAAACGTAGCCATCTACGCGATCGCGAAGGCCCAGGCCCTTGGCGCCACGGTGGTTGCCTGTTCCGACTCCGCGGGCTATGTGGTTGACGAGGCCGGCATCGATGTCGCGCTGCTTCGCCAGATCAAGGAAGTCGAGCGGGGCCGGCTCACTGAATACGCGGAGCGACGCCGGGGCGCCAGTTATGTGGCCAGTGGCTCGGTCTGGGATGTCAACGGTACCGTTGCCCTGCCATGCGCGACTCAAAACGAGCTCGACGGCGACGCAGCGGCCAAGCTCGTCAGCAACGGTCTGCTGGCAGTCGCCGAAGGCGCCAACATGCCCTCCACCCGTGAAGCCGTTGCCGTTTTCCAGGACGCAGGCATCCTGTTTGCCCCGGGCAAGGCGGCCAACGCCGGTGGCGTAGCAACGTCGGCCTTGGAGATGCAGCAGAACGCCAGCCGCGATTCCTGGTCCTTCGAACACACGGAAGCCCGCCTGACGGAAATCATGGTGGGCATCCACGATCGCTGTGCCGCAACCGCGGAGGAATATGGCGCCCCGGGCAACTATGTCCTGGGTGCCAACATCGGCGGCTTCGTGAAGGTCGCCGACGCCATGCTGGCACAGGGCCTGATCTAGCGCGCCGCGCCCACCGAACCCACCC
>NZ_JBYSXD010000025.1:0-64156 GCF_058781865.1 Arthrobacter sp. FW306-1B-F12A | reverse complement strand
AACACGATCCGGTGCCGCACGGCGGGGTCGTCGGTGAACTTCACCAGGTCCTGGATCATCTTCTTCCCGGCGTCGTCCGCCGGGTGGGACTTGCCGGCGATGACCAGCTGGATGGGGTGCTTCGGGTGCAGCAGCAGCGCCTTGAGCCGGGCCGGGTCCCGGAGCATCAGGGTCAGGCGCTTGTAGGTGGGCACGCGCCGGGCGAAACCGATCGTGAGCACGTCCGGGTCCAGCACGGTGTCCGTCCAACCCAGCTCCGCATCGGCCGCCCCGCGCTTCTTCCACGAAGATCGCAGGCGCTTGCGCACGTCATCAACCAAGGCCGAACGCAACTCGCCTCGCAGGGCCCAGAGCTCGGCATCATCCACGTCGTAGATCTTGTCCCAACCGGTGGCATCCACGTCAGTGCTGCCGAAGTACTTTGCGGCGAGCCGGCTCATCTTCGGATCGATCCAGGTGGGGACGTGGACGCCGTTGGTGACGGAGGTGATGGGGATTTCGGAGTGGTCGAAGCCTGGCCAGAGCCCGGAGAACATTTCGCGGGAGACCACGCCGTGGAGTTTGGCCACGCCGTTGGCACGCTGCGCCAGGCGCAGGCCCATCACGGCCATGTTGAAGACCGCGGGGTTGCCGCCGTCGTAGTTTTCCCGGCCCAGGTCCAGGACCTTCTCCACGGGCACGTCCGGGGCCAGTCCGGCGTCGAAGAAGTGCCTGATCTGCACGGCCTCGAAACGGTCGATGCCGGCCGGCACCGGGGTGTGGGTGGTGAACACCGTGGACGCGCGCCCGGCGGCCAGGGCTTCGGACCAGCTCAGCGGGGCCTCGGTGGACATGAGTTCCTGGATGCGTTCGATGCCCAGGAACCCGGCGTGGCCTTCGTTGGTGTGGAACACTTCCGGGGCCGGGGTGCCGGTGAGGCGCTGGTAGACGCGCAGGGCCTTCACCCCGCCCATGCCCAGCAGCAGTTCCTGCTGCAGGCGGTGGTCACCGCCGCCGCCGTAGAGGCGGTCCGTGATCCCGCGCGCGGCGTCGTCATTGGCCGGAACGTTCGAATCGAGCAGCAGCAGCGGCACGCGCCCGACGTCGGCCCGCCAAATGTGCGCGCGCAGCGTCCGGTCGCCCGGCAGGGGAAGCGTGACCAGGGCCGGCGAACCGTCTTCCTCACGGAGCAGCGTCAGGGGCAGGCCGTCGGGGTCAAGGACCGGGTAGGTCTCCTGCTGCCAGGCGTCCCGGGACAGGGACTGCTTGAAGTAGCCCGCCTGGTACAGCAGCCCGACGCCGATCAACGGCACGCCCAAATCCGAGGCTGCCTTCAGGTGGTCACCCGCCAGGATCCCCAAGCCGCCCGAATACTGCGGAAGAACCTCCGTGATGCCGAACTCAGGCGAGAAATACGCGATGCACGCCGGAGCATCCGGACCCAGGCCCTGGTACCAGCGCGGCTCACCCAGGTACCGGTCCAGATCCGAAGCCGCCTGCTGAACACGCTCGACGACGGCGCCATCCGCTGCGAGCTCCTGCAGTTCCTCGCGGCTGACCAGGCCGAGGAAGGTCATGGGGTCATGATTGCTTTGCTCCCAGGCTTCGGCGTTCAGCGCGGAGAACAGTTCGCGTGTCGGCAAATGCCAGGACCAGCGCAGGTTCTTCGCCAATCGTGCGAGCGGGGCGATTGCTTCCGGCAGAACCGTTCGTACCGTGAACCGTCGAATCGCTTTCACTTCCGGCCACCTTCGAACGCGGACTGGGCAGGTTTTGTCGACGTTTCCATGCGGGTTACCTCCAAGAGGTTGTTGTGATGATTGGGGAGATGTTGGCTAAGGGTGGGACCACCGCGGCGCCGGGGTGGGTAGGCCTCTGCGGGCACAACCGGCACAGGGCAAGCGCTTACATGCTGTGGACGGGCATCATTGGCCCCTCCTGCGCCCGGTCCCGGAACTCAGAAGCAGGCAGCGGTCTCCAGGTTCCGTCCACGCGCTATTCCGGGGGCTTCACGAGCCGGGAACAAGGGGACGCGGCTACTCGTGGATCCGCCGCGGAAGCCGGCGAATTCCCGCTCAGGTTTGCGCGACATCGACCGCATCGTCAATTCGGATGATTGGTACCGAATGATTCCAAGCACGACTTACTTCCTTAGTCTCCGGGAACTCTGATCGGTGACCATCCGCCATGTTGTATCAGGAGGAATCTCATCGCCGTTCGTCGACGCGCCTTGTCGACGCGGGTCGATGGCTCGACAGTAGTTGGCAGCGCGACGGTGTGTCAAATGTCACAATCACGTTCGATAGGAGCGCGTAATGAATGCCTCGAATTGGCGGACTGCACCCGGACGGCGGGGCGATTCTACGGCTGCACGGCGCGTGCCACGGCGGTGCTTCCGCGCAACGTCAACACCGGTTCCGCGAGCCACTGCACGGCATCCGGCCCGTCGCTCCTGAGGCGTCGGGTAAGGAATTGTGCTGCTTCACGACCCATGACGCTCGGTTCGGCGGACGCCGTCGTCAGGGCGGGCATGAAGCGCTCCGCGGAGCCGGCACTGGTGTTGATCGCGACAATGGAGAGAGACTCGGGCACTCGCCAACCGTGGGCCGCCGCCGCACCCAGAAGGCCTGCAGTCGCCGCTTCGTTGATCATCACGAGCCCGGTTGTTTCCGGAGATTCTTCCAGGATCTGTCCAAACACCTCGCGACCGCCGGCAAGTGAGCTCGTGGCCGGATACAGCCGAGCGCTGATCCCGTGCCTCGACGCAGCAGCTGCAACGGCATCCCAGGATCGGACCATCGGGCCGTATCCGCTGTCCAGGGACTCACGCGAATGCGTCACAAGGCCGATCTCCGTGTGCCCCAGGCTGACGAGATGCGACACTGCCAGCTCCCCCATTGCTTCGAAATCTGCGTCCACGAATGTCAGGCCATCAGCATCCGTGGGCCGTCCGATCGTGACGAAGGGAACACCGGTTTCCAGCAGGACAGGAATCCGTTCGTCGAATGACCTGACTTCCATTAGGAGGATTCCATCTACGAGGCCCTGGGCCACGATCCGCTGCATCTCGCCCAGGTCGTCGGGGTCCATTGGCCACAGAAGGAGATGGTATCCGTCAGCACGCGCCTGTTCGGCGGCACCTTGGACGTATTCGAATTCCGTGGTGTTCATGCCTTGCTCCCCGACCGGAAAAATCAAGGAGACGATGCCGGTCCGTTTGCCGGCCAAGCCCTGGGCGAGCAGGTTCGGCGTATAGCCAAGATCGGACATGGCCTTCAGGATGCGCTCCCGCGTTTCGGGAGCAATCGGCCGGACACCACTGAGGGCATAGGACACAGTGCTCCTGGAAACGCCTGCTACCCGCGCAACATCGGCCATAGTTACCAAGGACTATCCCCCTGTATTGTCGGTGGCTGCTTTGCGATGGGCCCGCGAAAGACCGCGAGCCTCCAGACGGTAATGCCTCATAGTAAACCGTAATCGGTTGGGAAAGTGGTGGAGGCATGCTGAGCCCACTGTTGCATACACGCGGCGGCTAAGCGAGGGTGCCGGGATTTACGCGTTCTTGCCTACAACCCAAGACACCGCTGAAAATGCCGGAGAAACGAAAGAGCCACCCCCGGCGGGGCGGCTCTTTCAATTTCCAAAAAATCTGAGGCCCTGCCCGGAACATAAAACCCACGTTCCAAGCAAGGCCTCCATGGTGGAGCTGAGGGGACTCGAACCCCTGACCCCCTGCATGCCATGCAGGTGCGCTACCAGCTGCGCCACAGCCCCATATTTTCGCTGCTTCACGAACCGTGAACTGGCCGGAAAACCCCGTCCAGTTTTCGGATTCCTCCGAAGCAACTCAAATATCTTAGAACAGCATTTCCGAAAATTCCAAATCGGGCATATTCAGTTGGTCTGTGCCTTAAAGCCTAGGATTCCTCGACGGCGGGAGCCTTCGCGGAGGCGTCGTCACCGAGTTCCAGGTCCACTACGGGGCAGTCTTTCCAGAGGCGTTCCAGGGCGTAGAAGACCCTGTCCTCGGAGTGCTGGACGTGCACCACGATGTCTGCGTAGTCCAAGAGGACCCAGCGGCCTTCGGAACGTCCTTCGCGGCGGACCGGGCGGAGATCCTGCTTGAGCAGCTCTTCCTCGATACCGTCGACGATGGCGTTGACCTGGCGCTCGGTCGGGGCCGAGGCGATCAGGAAGACGTCAGTCAGGGCCAGACGTTCGCTGACGTCGAGGGCGATGATGTCCTCGGCCAGCTTGTCCGCTGCCGCGCGGGCGGCGTGGCGGGCCAAGAGGACGGATTGTTCATGTGCAGTCACGGGACTCCTTGTATGCGGCTTCGAGAATAGACGAAGCCTGTTTGGTGGCAAAAGCCGTTATGGTCAGCGGGAAAGTCCGCTGGTGATCATGATGATGCCCGCAATCAGGGCGATGGCTCCGATGCCAACCAGTCCCAGGACCAGGAGCCGGGTACGCTGGGCGCGCCCAAGTCCCGCCGTCGCGGCGTCGAGCGGTTCAAGTCCGTAGGCCGAACTTGCCGAGATAGGCGGATGTTCTGCCGCCTCGGCCAGCGCTTCGCCATCGGGTTCGGAGCCCGACGTCGGGCGTCGACCGGCCGCTTTCGCAGCGGCCTCTGCGCGCGCCAGCACTCCTGCGCGGCCGCGCAGGTTGCGTGGCTTGCCCGACGCCGACTGCCCCGGCTTCAGTTTCGGCGCCGGGGAGGTCACAAGGGGAACGAATGTGGTGCCGGGCGGCTTCATGACGGGACGATCGAGTCCCGGAACCTTCACGAATTCCAGGGGCGTCACCATGGCCAGGTTGCTAGCTACAGAAGGTTCAGCACGGACAGGCCCGGAAGGACGGCTGTTCTGTTCGGCGAGCCTCTGCTTGGCCATGGCCCTCTTGTTGAGGATGGCCTCGCGTTCAGCCTGGGCGATCTGTTCGGCCAGGGCCTCCGGGTCCGCCGGCTCGACGTCGGAACTGGAAACCGCTGATTCGGCGGCGGGGACTTTCTGCACCGCAGATTCCATTGCAGCGATGTGCTCAAGCTTGTTGGACTGGTTGTTCGCTTGGGCGGCCAAAAGCTCGCGGGCCATCAAGGCCTGCTCCACGGTCATTTCCGGCGCACCGGGAGGAGGTCCTGCCGTGACGCGGACGCCGCCGCCGGGCAAAACGCCCGGGCGATCAGGACCGGACTGCTGCCTGCCGGGAGCCTGGACCGGGACACTGGATGTCCTTGGCCCTGAGCCCGGTGCCGGGACAACGGGGATCGCCGAGGTGCCCGGTGCAACTTCTTCCTGCAATTGCTGGAGGCGCAGCTGACGGCGCGTGGGCGGACCGCCGCGGGAAAGCTGCTGCTCCTTGTCCGCGAGTTCCTTGATGGCACGGAGGGCGGCGCGGTCGCGCGCACGCGCCTGGGAGGAACGTTCCGAGGCGGGTTTGGCGTCCAAGGGAGCATCTGCCACCCGGCGCACCCGATTGGCCGAGGCGCCGCCGGACGCGTGGTTGGCGTCGTCGGAGGTAACGGCCTCGGCTACCGCGGGACGTGCGCCTGTTTCTTCCAGGCGTGCGTCCCGGGCTCGTCGAAGCTCGCGCCGGCTAGGGATGGGGGGCTGTTCCTGGCTCATTCAAAACTCACTCGGTACGGGCTTGGTGTTCTGTTCCGGTCATAGCATGCAGGGGCTCCCCCATGCCGGGTTTGCCCGAGTACAGCTTGTATTTGGCGATGTACTGCACTACTCCGTCAGGTACGAGGTACCAGACCGGATTGCCTGCACCCACGCGGGCGCGGCAATCCGTCGACGAAATCGCCATGGCGGGCACTTCCAACAGACTGACGTCTTCCCTGCCCATGCCGTCAAGAACATGACCGGGCCTGGTGACACCGACAAAATGCGCCAAGGACCAAAGCTCGTCGACATCTTTCCAGGACAGGATCTGTGCCAGGGCGTCCGCGCCCGTGATGAAGAACAAGTCCGCATCCGGCCGCTGCGTCCGCAGATCCCGCAGGGTATCGATCGTGAAGGTGGGACCGGGGCGGTCCACGTCCACACGGCTCACCGTGAAATTGGGGTTGGAAGCCGTGGCAATGACCGTCATCAAGTACCGGTGCTCGGCTTCGCTGACTTGCTTGTGCGATTTCTGCCAGGGCTGTCCGGTGGGCACGAAGACCACCTCGTCCAAGCGGAACTTGGCAGCAACCTCACTGGCAGCAACCAAGTGGCCGTGGTGAATGGGATCGAACGTCCCACCCATCACGCCCAAGCGAAGTCGGCGCCCCGTTTCCTCGAAGGGTTTCGCGGCGGAAATGTTAGTGACCCAGCCCTGGGTGCTTGGCCGGGTGCTGGCGGTGCGGATCCGAATGTTCTTCGACGGCGTCGTGACGGTTGCCAAGGTTCGTGTAGGAGACTGCCACAAACATCAGGACCAGCAGGATGCAGAACATGGAGACACCGAAAACCCAAGGTTCAGCCCACAACGGTGCCGGCGCTTCGGCTCCGCTCTCGCCCCCTTGCGTGAGAATTGAAATGGCGATCTGCTGAAACTGCATTTTCTCCCCTAGCGGTTCAAAGGATTTCGACGGCGGATCCTCCCGCCGTTCAGGACTTCTGTTCTATGTTACAGCGTTGCTAGGCGCGGACCTGGCCTTCACCCTGGACGATCCACTTGGTGGTGGTCAGCTCGGTCAGGCCCATGGGGCCGCGTGCGTGCAGCTTCTGGGTGGAGATTCCCACCTCGGCGCCCAGCCCGAGTTCGCCGCCATCGGTGAAGCGCGTGGAAGCGTTCACGATGACCGCCGCCGAGTCGATGTCCGCAATGAACTTCTCAGCGTTCGCCAGATTGTTCGTCAGGATGGCCTCCGTGTGGCCGGTCGACCATTTGCGGATATGCGAGACGGCCTCGTCAAGGTTGTCCACCATCGCAACAGCGAGGTCAAGGTCCATGTATTCCGTAGCCCAATCGACGTCGTCGGCGGGGACCGTGTCCACGGAGCCGGACAGCGCCGCTTCAATCCGGGAGTCGACATGCAGGGTGACCCCGGCGGAACGAAGTGCGGCGGCGACCGCGGGCAGCACGGTGGATTTCGAGTGGACCAGGAGGGTTTCCACGGTGTTGCACACACTGGGGCGCTGGGTCTTGGCGTTGAGCAGGATGTCGACGGCCATCTCTTCGCTGGCGGACTCATCGATGAAGATGTGCACGTTGCCTTCGCCGGTCTCAATGACGGGCACAGACGAGTTGTTCACCACAGTCTGAATCAGGTCCCGTCCACCGCGGGGAATCAGCACGTCCACGCGGCCACGGGCACGCATCAGGACATTCGCGCCCTCGCGGCCGAACTCGTCCACGCTCTGGACGGCGTCGGCCGGCAGCCCTACGGATTCCAGCGCATCGCGGAGGATGGTCACAAGGGCTGCGTTGGTGTGGGCGGCAGCCGATCCGCCGCGCAGGATCACGGCATTGCCGCTCTTCAAGGCAAGTCCGGCGATATCGACCGTGACGTTGGGGCGGGCCTCGTAGATCGCAGCGACTACTCCCATGGGCACGTTGACCTGGCGCAAGCGCAGGCCGTTGGGGAGGGTCTGGCCACGGACGACGTTGCCCACGGGATCCGGCAGACCCGCCAGGTTTTCAAGGGCGGCCACAAGGCCGTCGATGCGGGCAGGAGTCAAGGTCAGGCGGTCCAGCATGGCAACGGAGGTTCCGTTGTTGCGGCCGGACTCAACATCCTTCGCGTTGGCGGCGAGGATTGAATCCTGCTGTTCCCGGAGGGCCGCGCCGATAGCGCGCAGGGCGCGGTCCTTCCAGGCACGGTTCGCCTGGGCCATGTGCCGCGCTGCCTGCCGGGAGCGGTCCGCGATCGAATGCACGGCCGCCTCCACTTGCCCGGGCGTGAGCGGCGCAGTTCCCAGCTCCGGAGTTTCCGGCACCCGGGTGGCATTGCCGGAAGCCAGGGCGTCGGTTATCACAGGAGAATCAGGGGTAAGGGCCTCAGTCATTCTCCAAGTTTAGTGGAGCGGGACGGCTGGACCAGTACGAGGTCGTCAACATGAACAACTACGCGGTCATATCCACGGCCAAGGTCCTTGGCGAGCTCCTTGGTTGAACGGCCAAGCATGCGGGGAAGCTCTTCCGCGGAGTAGTTCACCAGTCCCCTGGCAATTACGGTGCCGTCGGCGGAAACCATCTCCACGGGATCGCCGGGCTCGAAGTCCCCCTGCACCGACGATATTCCGGCGGGCAGCAGCGAGGTGTGACGGTCGCGCACCGCCTTGACGGCGCCGTCGTCGAGCATCAAACGGCCCCGAACCGAAGCGAGGTGGGCCAGCCACAGCAGGCGAACGGGTTTGCGGTTGCCGTTGATGGCGAACCATGTGCCCACGTCCTCGCCGGCCAGCGCTGCGGCGGCATTGGCCGTGGACGTGACGAGGGCGTGGATGCCGGAGCCCGCGGCGATCGAGGCCGCCTCCACCTTGGTGGTCATGCCGCCGGTACCGACGCCGGCTTTGCCCGCCTTGCCGATGGTCACGCCGACGAGGTCGGCGGGACCGGTAACGAGCGGAATGCGCTTTGCACCCAACGACGGCGGACCGTCATACAGGGCGTCGACGTCGGACAGCAGGACCAGCGCGTCGGCCCGGACAAGGTGCGCCACCAAGGCGGCCAGCCGGTCGTTGTCACCGAAGCGGATTTCGTGGGTTGCCACGGTGTCGTTTTCGTTCACGACCGGCACGACGCCGAGGTTCAGCAAGCGGTCGAGCGCCCGGTATGCGTTGCTGTGCTGGGTGCGCCGCATCAGGTCATCGGCAGTCAACAGGACTTGGCTGACCGTGACCCCGTGCGCAGCAAAAGCCTGCGAATAGCGCGCCATCAAAAGCCCTTGGCCCACACTGGCCGCAGCCTGCTGCGTGGCGAGGTCCTTGGGACGCTTGGCGAGCCCGAGCGGTGCGAGACCCGCCGCGATGGCACCGGAGGAGACCAGGATGATCTCCGTCCCGGAATTGCGCTTCTCGGCCAGGGCGTGGACCAGGGCCGTCAGCGCTTTCTCCGAGATGCCGCCTTTGATGCTGGTCAACGAGGACGAACCTACTTTGACCACAATCCGCTTGGCGCCGGCCAACGCCTGGCGTTCCGCGGCGTCGTCGCCTTCGGTGACTTCAGCGATGCGGGCCGTGCTAGTCGTCATTTCCGGCTTCCAGGCCGCTTTCCTTCAGGGGCTTGGGCAGACGGCGGCCGCTGACGGACTCGGTCCAGATGCCCGCCTTCCGCTCGGCTTCGAGCTCGGCACGTGCTGCAGCCTTGGCCTCGCGGCGCTCGAGCTGCTCGTCGCGCTTCTGCGAACGGGTGGGACGGTCGCCGATGTCGGCAACGCGAATGTCGGTTCCTCGAGGCGTCGCCAGGAGTTCGGCGCCCGCCATCATGGTGGGCTCCCAGTCGAACACCACGCCGTCTTCCTCGCCGATCACCACGGTGTCGCCCGGAACGGCACCCATCTTGAACAACTCGTTTTCGATGCCGAGCTTGGCCAGTCGATCGGCGAGGTAGCCAATCGCTTCTTCGTTGGTGAAATCGGTCTGCTTGACCCAGCGGACCGGCTTTTCCCCGAGCACGCGGAAGAGCGGTTCGAGGTTCTTCTCCTCGCGGCGGATCTTGAAGCCGGACTCGTTGACGGCCCGGGGGCGCAGGACAGGCGCTGCGACCTTGGGAGGCGCAATCGCAACGGCCTTGCGGGCGGCCATGACGATCTCGCCCATGGCGAAGCTCAATTGGCGCAGGCCTTCATGGCTCGTGGCAGAGACTTCGAAGACGCGGTAGCCGCGCTGTTCCAGTTCTGGGCGGACGAACTCGGCCATATCCCGACCGTCAGGCAAGTCCACCTTGTTCAGGACCACAAGCTTGGGGCGCTCGTTCAAGGGGACCACTTCGCCGTCAACGCCGGCGTAGCTCATGTCCACCGCGTACTTGTCCAGCTCTTGCTCGATGATCGCAAGATCGGTGAGCGGGTCCCTGTCCGCTTCCAAGGTTCCGCAGTCCAGCACGTGCACCAGCGCGGCGCAACGCTCTACATGGCGCAGGAAGTTGTGGCCGAGGCCCTTGCCCTCGCTGGCGCCCTCGATCAGCCCGGGAACGTCGGCGATGGTGAACCGGACGTCACCGGCCTGGACCACGCCAAGGTTGGGGATCAGGGTGGTAAACGGGTAGTCGGCGATCTTGGGCCGCGCCGCGGACATCGCCGCGACAAGGCTCGACTTGCCCGCGGAGGGGAAGCCAACCAGCGCGATGTCTGCGATGGACTTCAGTTCCAGGACGATGTCGCTGGACTCGCCTTCAATACCGAGGAGGGCGAAACCGGGTGCCCTGCGCTTCTGCGAAGACAACGAAGAGTTACCAAGGCCGCCCATGCCGCCTGCGGCGGCGACGAACTCGGTGCCTTCGCCGACGAGGTCAGCAAGGACGACGCCGTCCTTGGTCTTGACCACCGTGCCGTCCGGGACGGGAAGGACGAGGGTTTCACCGTTCTTGCCGCCCCGCCAGTCGCCCATGCCCGGGCCGCCGTTGGTTGCGTGGCGGTGCGGTGCGTGGTGGTAATCAAGCAGGGTGGTGGTTTGGGCATCGACGCGCAGGATGACGTCGCCGCCATTGCCGCCGTTGCCGCCGTCGGGTCCACCGAGGGGCTTGAACTTCTCGCGCTTAACAGAAACACAGCCGTGGCCGCCTGTTCCGCCGGATACGTGAAGTACTACCCGGTCTACGAAGGTCGCCACGTGTTTCTCCTCTATGTGGAAATTACTGCTTGAAGTGCGTGTTGCGCCGCTGTTGCGCGGCCGCCCGCCCTAGTAAATTCTAGTGCGGTTAAAAAGACAGATGGAGCGGGCCATACGGCCCGCTCCACCCGTTCAGAACGTGTTATTACTCTGCAGCTGCAGCAGCAACGATGTTCACTACGCGACGGCCACGGCGAGTACCGAACTCAACCGCGCCTGCCTGCAGGGCGAACAGGGTGTCGTCGCCACCGCGGCCGACACCGGCGCCCGGGTGGAAGTGGGTGCCACGCTGGCGGACGATGATCTCGCCTGCGGAAACGACCTGGCCACCGAAGCGCTTTACGCCGAGGTACTGGGCGTTGGAGTCACGACCGTTGCGAGTGGAGCTCGCGCCTTTTTTATGTGCCATTTGAAATGCCTGCCTTTAAATTCTGGGGAATCTGTTGAAAACCTGAACAGCAACCAGTGGTTACTTGATACCGGTGATCTTGATCTTGGTCAGTTCTTGACGGTGACCCTGGCGCTTCTTGTAGCCGGTCTTGTTCTTGAACTTCTGGATGACGATCTTCGGACCACGGAGGTCTTCGAGGATCTCAGCCGTAACCTTGACCTTGGCCAGATCCGCAGCTGCGGAGGTGACCTTGTCACCGTCCACCAGGAGCAGTGCGGGCAGCTCAAGGGTGCTGCCGGCTCCACCGGGGACGCGGTTCAGGGTTACGTAGTCTCCAACGGAAACCTTTTCTTGGCGGCCGCCTGCGCGGACAATCGCGTACACCACTTGGGCACTCACTTCTCTCGACGTTTATTACTAAATTTGCGTGCGGAACCCCGATCCAAAAACGGGCCTGGTTCACGCTGTGCCTCAACGCCGTGGACTCCGGTACGGAATCCATGAGTCATCCCTCGAATAGTTCTAAATGAAAGGTCAGTTCCAAATGAACGGTTTCTAGGGGCATAACCCAAGTGTTGGCGTAAGCACCGAAGATCTAGATTACGCTAGTTTCGCCTTCGGCTGCAAATGAGGCCAGGTCCGGAGGCTGCCACGTGATGGCTGCCACAGACTGGCTATGCCGCCATCCGGTACCGTGCCCGTCCACCTTACCCTGCCGGCCGTGAAAAGCTCGGATCCTCACGCCGACACGCTGCAACGCCTGCGGGGACAGGCCCCGTTCCGGTGCCTCCTCCCCGGAAGACCGGCTCAGCCGTGCAACCTTGGAGCATCGAAGAACGCCGTTTCATAGCGGCAGGATTGGGCAAACGCCTCCATCATCGCTGTGCACTCCGCGGGCGACGCAACCTGCGCGGCGGCATCCGTGATGTCGATCGCCTTGCGGGTGGCCTCCGCGAACGCCTCGTCCGCGTAGGTGCGCAGCCAATCCGCATAGGGGTGCTCGTCCGATGCTCCGGCCTCGACAAACCCATGGTGGAGCCGCTGTCCCACCTCGGCGTACAACCAGTAGCAAGGCAACACGGCAGCAACCAGCACCGCATAGCTTCCCGACGCCGATGCCGCCAGCAAGTGGTCCACGTAGGCCTTGGTGACCGGGCCCAGCTCTCCGCTCACCTGGCGTCCACTGAGCCAATTCCGGTGCAGCTCGGATTCGACTTCAAGGCACATCTGCGAGCCGCGGGCCCAGAACAGCTGTTCGGTTTCACTCGGAGCGAGGGCGCTTGCCCGTGCCAGGACCCTGGAATAGCCGTTGAGATAGATGGCATCCTGGGACAGGTAGTAGCTGAACTGCGCTTCGCTGAGACCACCGGATTGCAAGTGCTGGATGAAGTCCAAGCCATAAATGGCTGCCAGTTCCGTTTGGGCGGCGTCCCACATCCGGACGGCGAAGTCCCCCGGTTGAAGGGCCTGCTGGAGCGCGTGGAAATGATGGATCGGCCCGTTGCCCTTCCCTACTTCCAGCACCCCGGACCGGGTCAGCGCCTCCTGGAGCCAGGGCTTGACGACACGCAAAGCAGACTCCCAATCGCCGAGCCGCGCCTTGGCCGTCGCCATCGCCGACGACAGGGAACATCCCGTCCCATGGCTATTGCGGGTCTCCACCCGTTGGCCGGCGAATTCCACCACGTCCTGGCTCAGGACTCCCCCGGTATTGACCAGGGCATCGGGGCAGCCGGCTCCCTGCAGATGGCCCCCCTTCACCAGGACGGTGTTTCCGCAGCTAGCGGCCAGGCGCTTGCCTTGCTCCAACGCCGATGCCCAATCAGTGGCAACAGGCTCGCCAAGCAGCATGGCCAATTCCGGAAGGTTGGGGGTCACCAGGTCTGCGAGGGGCAGCAGTTCCCGCAGTGCGGTTTCAGCGGACTCCGCGAGGAGCCTGTCGCCACTGGTCGCGATCATCACTGGATCCAGGACGACGACGGCGGGGCGCGCCTCGCCGAGCCAGCGGCGGACTTCGTGGATGACCGCCGCGTCCCCGAGCATGCCGATCTTGACGGCATCAACCGTGATGTCGTCGCTAATGGCGTCCAATTGCTGGCGCAGGAACTCCACGGGAGGCACATGGACGCCAGTGACGCCCTGTGTGTTTTGTACAGTGAGCGCCGTGATGACGGCCATGCCGTAGCCGCCGTTGGCCGCAATGCTCTTCAGGTCTGCCTGGATCCCGGCACCACCTGAGGGGTCCGAGCCGGCGATGCTGAGGACCCTGGGGATGGGGCGCTGGATGGCCTTGAGCGGGTAGACAGATGATTGCGCCGAAACAGTCATGCGAGACATCCCTTCGCCGGTGCTAACCGGACAGGTTCAACGGGTCTGGTCTCAGCCGGCTCGGTGCGCGGCACCCCGTGTCAGTCCCCTAGCTTAACCCTGATCACGCCTCGCCCGCTGAAATCGCCCATTGCAACCGGACTGCCAGGGTCGGCGGATTGGCCCACAACGCCGAAACCCCGGCGGTTTCCACAGGAGCGGAAACGGCCGGGGCTTAGGCACGGTACTGCGTTCAGAGTTCGGACTTCGGCACACCGACGCCGAGGATGATCGGTTCCGCTGCCGCCGTCGGCTTCGTCGGGGCGGCGTCTGCCGCCTTGGCCTCGTGCGCGGCCCCACCGGAAGCAGCCGCGGCAACCTCGTGGTGCTCCACGTTGGTGGCGTTGGCGGCACCCTGGGCCCGGCTGGCGCTACGGTTGCGTCGGCCTCGGCGTCCACGCGAACCCGAGTCCGGGGATTCACCGCTTGCAACGGCTGCGGGGGCCCCTGCGGGGGTTTCCTTGGCTGACGTTGACGTCGTGGCGGTGTCCGGAGCTTCTCCGAGGCCTGCGAATGCCTGTGCCAATAGGTCCAGGCTCATGGCAGGTGTGCCACTTGCAGCCTCCTCTTCGTGGTGGACGAAAGGCAACGCAACTTCCTCGCCGCCGAATCGCAGCACAGGCTTCGAACGTTCCTCGCCACTCGAAGCAGCGGCCGGAGCCTGGACCGGGGCCGCTGGGGCCTGGACCGGGGCTACTTCCGCTGCGTGCCCGTCGGCGAGCAATTCCGCCGCGTGGTGGAGCTCGTCGTCGTGCAGGTGGGCAGCGTGGGCTGCAGCCGCGATGGTGGCAAGGGCTGCGCGGGTGGCTGCCTGCCGGTTCGGGTCGGTGGATTCCACAGTGTGGACCGGCACCGAAGGGGTGACGGGCAGTTCAGTGGTCCCCGGCCCCGTGCCGCGGCCGCGGCGACGCTTGCGCTGCTCGGGGCGGACGGCTGGCTGTGACTCCGTGCGCGGGTGGTGGTGTTCAGCTGCCACCACGTTGGCCCGACGGTGCTCCACGGGCTCGTCGTGCGTGACGATTCCGCGCCCTGCGCACGTCTCGCACTGCTCGCCGAAGACCTCCAGCAGGCCGGTGCCCATGCGCTTGCGGGTCATCTGGACCAATCCAAGCGAGGTCACCTCGGCGACCTGGTGCTTGGTACGGTCCCGGCCGAGGCACTCGACCAGGCGGCGCAACACGAGATCGCGGTTGGATTCCAGGACCATGTCGATGAAGTCGATGACGATGATTCCACCGATGTCGCGCAAGCGGAGCTGGCGGACCACTTCCTCGGCAGCCTCAAGGTTGTTCTTGGTGACGGTCTCCTCGAGGTTGCCGCCGCTGCCGGTGAACTTCCCGGTGTTGACGTCGACAACCGTCATGGCCTCCGTGCGGTCGATCACGAGCGAACCACCGGAGGGCAGGAAGACCTTGCGCTCCAAGGCCTTGTGGATCTGTTCGTCCACACGCCATGCCGAGAAAATGTCCTGATCCGAGGTCCACTTCTCGAGGCGTCCCACCAGGTCCGGCGCCACGTACGTGACGTAGGCCTCGATGGTGTCCCAGGCTTCATCGCCGGAGACGATGAGCTTGGAGAAGTCCTCGTTGAAGACGTCACGGACAACCTTGATGGTGAGGTCCGGTTCGCCGTACAGCAGTTCCGGAGCCAGGATCTTGGTGGACGTGGACTGGCTTTCGATGCCTTCCCACTGGGCCCGCAAGCGGTTGATATCGTGCGTCAGCTCTTCCTCGGAAGCACCCTCGGCGGCGGTGCGGACAATAACGCCCGCGTTCTCCGGGAGGCGGTCCTTGAGGATTTTCTTCAGGCGATTGCGCTCGACGTCGGGCAGCTTGCGGGAAATTCCCGTCATTGACCCGCCCGGTACGTACACAAGGTAGCGGCCGGGAAGTGAAATCTGGCTCGTCAGGCGTGCGCCCTTGTGGCCCACCGGGTCCTTGGTGACCTGGACCAGCACGGAGTCGCCTGACTTCAGGGCGTTCTCGATGCGGCGCGGTTTGCCTTCCAGGGTGACGGCATCCCAGTTGACTTCACCGGCGTACAGCACGGCGTTGCGGCCGCGTCCGATGTCTACGAACGCGGCTTCCATCGACGGCAGCACGTTCTGGACCTTGCCCAGGTAGACGTTGCCGATGAGGGAATCCTGCTGTGTCTTGGACACGAAGTGCTCCGCGAGCACGCCGTCTTCGAGGACACCGATCTGGATCCTGTCGTCGCGCTGGCGAACGATCATCTGGCGGTCGACGGACTCACGGCGAGCCAGGAATTCGGCCTCGGTGATGACCTGGCGGCGGCGGCCGGTCTCGCGGGATTCACGGCGGCGCTGCTTCTTTGCTTCAAGGCGGGTGGAGCCCTTGACGCTCGTGACTCGGTCGGAGCCGCTGGTGGACTCAACGTGCGCGCGGGGAGCGCGGACGCGGGTCACCGTGTTGGGGGGATCGTCGTCTCCGCCGCCCGTCAGTTCCAGGTCCTGATCGCCGCGACGACGGCGCCGGCGACGGCGGGAGGTCACGCCTTCTTCGAGGGCCTCCTCGGTACCGGCTTCTGCCTCGTCCTCGGATTCCGCAGAGGTTTCTTCTCCCGCGTCATCACGCTCGGTGCCCCGGCGTCCGCGACGGCCACGGCTGCGACGCCGACGGCGGCTGCCGGCTTCGTCCAGTTCGTTCTCCTCGGAACCTTCCTCAGCTTCGGCCCGCGGTTCCTCGTCGACGACGGCCGGACGGACAACGGCGCTCAAGTCAGGTGCCTGGAAGATCATGGACGTGACGGAGGCAGGTTCCAGGAACAGCGACGCGATCGGACTTGCGGCTTCGGCGTCGACGGCCGGCTCCCCGGTGGTTTCCTCGGGCGCGGGCTCCTCGGCCGGCGGCTCCACAGTGGTTTCCCCGGGCGACGCAACGTCGGCAGCCGGTGTTTCAACCGGGGCTTCTTCGGCAACGGGCTCGGCGCTCTTTGCCCTCGTCGTACGACGCCGGCGGACCGGTTTTTCGGGGGCGGCTTCGGCCTCTGGTGCTATTTCAGGTACGACGGCGGCAGCAGCCTCCGGTGCCTCGCCACCTTCCGTGGACGCTTCTTCAGCGAAACCCGGCAGCGGCTCGGAGGTTTCGACCTTCTTTCGAGCCCTGGTGCGCCGGACGGGAGCCTTGGGCGTTTCCGTGTCGCTCGCTTCGGCGACAGGCTCGGCGGCGGTTGCGGCAGCTCCGGCGTCGGGGGCTTCATCCGCGGCGACCGTCTTCGGTGCAGCCTTGCGGCGGGTGCGGGTGACCTTTTTGGGTGCTTCGGTGGTCTCGGTGGACGCCGCATCTTCGGCGGCGGCTACAACTTGCTCATTATCCATATGTGGCAACACTCCTGCCCTTGCGCAACCGCCACATCCGGTGCCCAGAGGGGCAATATTGTCAAAACCCGCAGGCGTTGACAGAAGTCAGTAGTAGTCTTTCCGGTTCGCACCAGCATGGGGGTGCGGCATCCACGGAAAGCCGGCTTCGCTCCAAACCCGTTGTTCTAATGCCACAACCAGGTGCCGTCCATGGTCACTGCGGCCCTGCCGGGGATCATTGGATCCTGGGCATGCCCTGCAAATGATTGGCGGTCTTGGGAACAAGATACCGGACCGGATTCCGCATGTGGATCGGCTTCCGGCCATGTTCATTCTCTCACACGCCCGCACTCCCGGCAGGAAGCATGCCCTGAAAGCTTCCGTGCCGCCGCCTTTGCTGGACGCGTCCTCCAGCCTCCGCGGCTAGAATCCTCCCAAGAGCAGTCCCCGGTCCTGCGCCGGGCCATCCAGAAAAGGACAGCCAACCATGCCGAGCCCCGCCAGCCCGAACCTGGCCAATAACGATGCCCCCTCCCTCATGCAGGAGGGAACCGGCAAGCACACCGACGACGCAGCCATGCCGCGTATGGTCCGCGACCGCCCCTTTGCCTGGCTCTTGCTCGCCACCGGCGCCATCGCGTGGCTTGCGTCCGGCGCACTCGTGCTGGAAAAGCTGCAGGTTCTCATGGACCCCAACCACATAACGGCCTGCGACCTCAATCCGTGGGTGTCCTGTGGCAGCGTCATGAAAACACCGCAGAGTTCGGTTTTCGGTTTCCCCAACATGTTCATCGGGATTGTCGCCTTCGCCGTGATCATCACCACCGCCATGGCGATCTTTGCCGGGGCCAAGTTCGCCCGCTGGTATTGGATCGGACTGCAGACGGGCGTCACACTGGGGTTCATCTTCATCGTCTGGCTCTGGTCCCAGGCCCTGTATGTCATTCATATCCTGTGCCCGTTCTGCATGGTGGTGTGGGCATGCATGATCCCGCTCTTCGTCTTCGTGACCATCAGGAACGTGGCGCACGGAGTCATTCCAGCGCCCGCAGGACTGGCCAAGATCCTGAGCGAATCCGGTTGGATCATTTCCGCGCTGCTCTACGTTGGCGTGATCGCCAGTATTTTCTTTGCCTTCATCAACGTCTTCATCGGTACGTCGGGTTACTAAGCACCAAGCCGTCAACAGCGGAAGGGGCCCATGTTCGCGTGAACATGGACCCCTTCCGCTTTTGGTGTGTCTGAAAACTACGCGCCGAACCAGATCTTGATCTCGCGCTCGGCGGAATCCACCGAATCGGAACCGTGGACCAGGTTCTGCTGCACAGCCAGGCCCCAGTCACGGCCGAAGTCACCGCGGATGGTGCCGGGCGCCGCCGTCGTCGGGTCCGTGGTTCCAGCAAGGGAACGGAAGCCTTCGATCACGCGGTGGCCCTCGAAGATGGCAGCGACAACCGGGCCGCTGAGCATGAACTCGACCAGCGGCTCGTAGAACGGCTTGCCCAGGTGCTCTTCGTAGTGCTGCTCAAGGAGATCGCGGGTTGCGTTGACCTTCTTCAATTCGACCAAGGAGTATCCCTTGGACTCGATGCGGGCGAGGATGCTGCCGCTCAAGTTGCGGGCGACGCCGTCGGGCTTGATCAGTACAAGGGTGCGCTCAATGCTCACGGTTGCTCCAATGTTGGATGTGTGGGTTTCCCAGCCAGTTTACGGGGTTTCGCTCAGGCGACGCCCGCGCTGCCCCCAGAGTCCCCGTGCGAAGCGTTCCATTCGGCTTGCTCACGATCACGCTGGGCGTTCTCGCGGTCGATTCTCATGCCGGCACGGATGCCGTACCACCAGCAGGCCGCGAACAGGACTCCCACCACGAACATCGTGGGCTCGACGAAGCCGGAAAGAATCAAGACCAGCTGCATTACCCAGCCGACCCCGATGCCCCACGGCTTGCTAAGCACGGCACAGGCCAGGATCAGGATGACGCTCAGGCTGATGCCGAAGGTCAGGATCAGGGCCGGCTGCACCTCTCCGCGCTTCAGTCCGAAGACTGCCAAGGTGGCGAAGAACGCGACGAAGGCCTCCAAAAGCAGGACGGTCGAAGCGAACATCACCTTGGTGGAGCGGCGCTTCTTGGGCATCCCGGGCCGCCATTCGCGCTGGGCTTTGGTGAGTTTGGCCATGCTCAGGAACCAACCTTCCCCAGGAGCATGCGGGCCTCGGCCACCACGGTGATGGAACCCGTGACGAGTACGCCGCCGGCCAGGTCATCGTTCGCTTCGGCACGCTCCACGGCCCACTCGATCGCGTCATCCAGCTTCTCGGCAATGTGGACATTGTCCGCACCGAAGCCAAGGTCGACGGCGAGATCGGCCAGTTGCGCCGCCGGGATGGCCCTCGGCGAGCTGGACTGTGTGAAGCAGAACTCCTCTGCCAGTCCACCCAGCGATTCCTTGAGCTGCCGCAGGATTTCCTCCGCGTCCTTTTCCTTGAGGACCCCGAGGACCACCACCAGCTTGCTGAAGCTGAAGGCCTCTTCAATTGCCTCGGCCGAGACGCGGATGCCGTCAGGGTTGTGGGCTGCATCCACGATGATCGTGGGAGCGGTGCGCACCACTTCAAGACGGCCAGGCGACGTGACGCTGCCGAACGCTTCGCGCAGGAGGTCGCCGTCGAGCTCTTTTTCACCGCCACCGAAGAACGCTTCCAGGGCCGCGACCGCAACGGCCGCGTTCTCGGCCTGATGGGCGCCGTGCAAGGGAAGCAGCAGGTCCTCATAGCGGCCCGCGAGCCCCTGGATGGTCAGGACTTGGCCTCCGACGGCAACGCTGCGGGACTCGACGCCGAATTCGACGCCTTCGAAGCGGAACGGCACCCCAACCTCGCGCGCCTTCTCAAGGAGCACCTGCGCGGCGTCCACCGGCTGGGCCGCGCTGATCAGGAAGCCGCCGGGCTTGATGATTCCGGCCTTCTCGCGAGCGATGTCCTCGGTGGTATCGCCGAGGAGATCCGTGTGGTCAAGCGAAATCGGCGTCACCACGGAAACCTGTCCATCGCCCACATTCGTGGCGTCGGTGATGCCGCCGAGCCCCACTTCAATCACGGCGACGTTCACGGGTTGGTCCGCGAAGATCGCGAAGCCCAGGATGGTCAGGCACTCGAAGTACGTGAGCCTGGGCTGGCCATCCGCCTCGAGCTCCTTGTCCACGATTTCGAGGTACGGACGGATCTCGTCCCAGATCCGGACAAAGGTCTCGTCCGAAACCGGCTCGCCGTCGATGCTGATGCGCTCGGTGACCTTCGACAGGTGCGGACTCGTATAACGGCCTGTGCTCAATCCGTGGGCACGAAGCCCGGCCTCGATCATCCGGGCTGTTGAGGTCTTGCCGTTGGTGCCCGTGATGTGAATGATCGGGAACGCCTTGTTGGGCTCCCCCAGCACATCCATCGCCCGGTACAGGGGCGCGAGCCGCGGCTCCATTTTGTTTTCCGGGGCGCGGCCCAGGAGTTCGGCGTAGACGCTTTCTACGGAGAATTCGTCGCTCATGTACTAGGCCTCGATCTTGGTAACGGTGATCTGCGGCTCGGCGGCGTCGCCGGAGACGACGGGGTCGAGCTTGAGGGACAGGGTTTCGGTCTTGACCAGCTCTTCGTTGGCGCGCAAGGCGTCAACGACGTCGTGGACGGCCAGGACCGTGGTGTGGATGCGGTCGCTCACGTTGAGTCCTGCGTCCTTGCGGGCCTGCTGGATGGCGCGGACCATGTCGCGAGCCAGGCCTTCGGCTGCCAGTTCCGGGGTGACTTCGGTGTTCAGGACCACGAAGCCGCCGCCCGGAAGGACAGCGACGGCCGCGGACGAGCCGTCAGCAGATTCCGCGACGACAGTCTCGAGCGTGTACTCCTGCGGTTCCAGCTCGAGGCCGCCCGCCGTGACCACTCCCGCATCGGAAACAGACCAGTCGCCGGACTTGGAACCCTTGATGGCCTGCTGGACGTTCTTGCCCAGTCGCGGACCTGCCGCGCGGGCATTGACCACGAGTTTCTGCTCGATGCCGAATTCCTCCGGCGACGCCGTGGCGGCGTCGAGGAGGCGCACGGAACGCAGGTTCAGTTCATCCGCGACGACGGCGGCGAAGCCTGCCAGCGCATCAGCACCGGGTGCCACCACAGTGAGTTCCTGCAGCGGCAAGCGAACGCGGAGGTTGGCGGCCTTGCGCAGGCTGGAACCGGTGGAGCAGATCTGCTGGACCCGGTCCATCGCCTCGACGAGTTCCGGGTTCGCCGGGAACAGCGACGCCTCGGGCCAGTCAGCCAAGTGCACGGAGCGCCCGCCGGTCAGGCCGCGCCAGATCTCCTCGGAAACCAAAGGAAGGAGCGACGCCGAGACTCGGCAGACCGCTTCGAGCGCCGTGTAGAGGGCGTCGAAGGCGTCGGTGTTCTCGTCGAAGAAGCGCTGGCGGCTGCGGCGGACATACCAGTTGGTGAGCATATCCAGGTAGCTGCGCAGTTCATCGCAAGCCCCGGAAATGTCGTATTCGTCCAGGCTGGAGGTGACGTTGCGGACGAGGTCACCGGTGTTTGCCAGCAAGTACTGGTCCATGGTGTCCGTGTAGCCGTCGTAGCGCAGCTTGGCGTCATAGCCGGCGGCTGTCCCATCCACTGTGTGGGAAGCGTTCGTGTACAGCGTGAAGAAGCTGTACACGTTCCACAGCGGCAGGATGACTTGGCGGACGCCGTCGCGGATTCCCTGTTCGGTGACCACGAGGTTGCCCCCACGCAGGATGGGGCTGGACATCAGGAACCAGCGCATGGCGTCGGAGCCGTCGCGGTCCAGGACCTCGGAGACGTCCGGGTAGTTGCGCAGGCTCTTGGACATCTTTTGCCCGTCCGAACCCAGCACGATGCCATGGCTGATCACATTGCGGAAGGCCGGCCGGTCGAAGAGTGCCGTGGACAGGATGTGCAGCATGTAGAACCAGCCGCGGGTCTGCCCGATGTACTCGACGATGAAGTCGGCAGGGTTGTGGGTGTCGAACCATTCCTCGTTCTGGAACGGATAGTGCACTTGGCCGTAGGGCATGGAGCCCGAGTCGAACCAGACATCCAGGACGTCCTCCACCCGGCGCATGGTGGACTGGCCCTCTTCAGGCGAGCGCGGGTCGTCCGGGTTGGGCCGGGTCAGTTCGTCGATGAACGGGCGGTGCAGGTCGACCTGGCCGTCGTTGTTCATCGGAAGGCGGCCGAAATCGGCCTCCATCTCGGCGAGGGAGCCGTAAACGTCCGTGCGCGGGTACTCGGGGTCGTCGGACTGCCACACCGGGATGGGCGAGCCCCAGTAGCGGTTGCGGCTGATGGACCAGTCGCGGGCGTTGGCCAGCCACTTGCCGAACTGTCCGTCCTTGACGTTGCCCGGGATCCAGTTGATCTCCTGGTTCAGTTCGGACATCCGGTCCTTGAACTTGGTGACCTCCACGTACCAGGAGGACACGGCACGGTAGATCAGGGGGTTGCGGCAGCGCCAGCAGTGCGGGTAGCTGTGCTCGTAACTGGCCTGGCGAACCAAGCGACCGCCGGAACGCAGTGCCTGGGTGATCGGCTTGTTGGCATCGAACACCTGCAGCCCGGAGATTTCGGCGAGCGGTCCGTGCGCGAACAGGTGGAGGAACTTGGCGCCCTCGTCGACGGAAAGCACCACGGGGATGCCCGCGTCCTCACAGACTTTCTGGTCGTCCTCGCCGTAGGCCGGAGCCTGGTGGACGATGCCCGTACCGTCGGTGGTGGTGACGTAGTCCGCCACGAGGAAACGCCAGGCGTTCTGGGTGCCGTACTTCTCGGTATCGGAGAAGTAGTCCCAGAGCGGCTCGTACTCCAGGCCGGCCAACTCGGTGCCCGTGTAGCTTGCCGTGACGGCGGCGGTAGCGGCAGCGCCGTCGTCGTACCCCAGATCCTTGGCGTAGGTGCCGAGAAGATCGGCGGCCAGCAGGAAGCCGCCCGTCACCGGAGCCTCCGCGGAGGCGGCCTTGATCCCGTTGGGACCGGCCGGAACCACCGCGTAAGAAATGTCGGGCCCGACGGCGAGCGCCAGGTTGGTGGGCAGCGTCCAGGGGGTCGTGGTCCACGCGAGCGCCTGCACGCCTTCAAGGGACTTGGAGAGTTCCGACTCCCCTGCCTTGATGGGGAAGGTCACGGTGACGGTCTGGTCCTGGCGGTTCTTGTAGACATCGTCATCCATGCGCAACTCATGGTTGGACAGCGGCGTCTCGTCCTTCCAGCAGTACGGCAGGACGCGGTACCCGTTGTAGGTGAGGCCCTTCTCGTGGAGCTGCTTGAAGGCCCAAAGGACAGACTCCATGTACTCGACGTTGAGGGTCTTGTAGTCGTTGTCGAAGTCCACCCAGCGTGCCTGCCGTGTGACGTAGCTCTTCCATTCGTCCGCGTACTTCATGACCGAGGCGCGGCAGGCGTCGTTGAATTTGTCTATGCCCATCGCTTCGATCTGGGTCTTGTCCGTCATGCCCAGTTGCTTCATGGCCTCGAGTTCGGCGGGCAAGCCGTGGGTGTCCCAGCCGAAGCGCCGTTCGACGCGCTTGCCGCGCTGGGTCTGGTAGCGGCCCACCAGGTCCTTGGCGTAGCCGGTCAGGAGGTGGCCGTAGTGGGGCAGCCCGTTGGCGAAGGGAGGACCGTCATAGAAGACGAACTCGTTGCTGCCGGGGTGCCCTCCGGGCAGGTCCGCGCTGCGGTTGTCGATGCTGGCTTGGAAGGTGCCGTCTTCATCCCAGTACTTGAGGATGCGCTCTTCGATCTCCGGGAACTTCACGGAGGCGGACACCCCTCGTGGGGTGCCGGAGAGAGCTGTGGAGGCCTTGGGGTAATACGTCATCTCTTCATCCTGGGTTGAGCCGGTGAACACAAAGTTTCATTCAGGATGCGAGGACGGCGCCAGCTGCGTTGTTTCCAACAGCGCCGGTACCGCGGTACCACCTCACTTACCGCCGCTGGCGCGGCCCCTTCGAAGAGGAGCTGTTCCGGCGTCGGCCGCTCATTGCTGCTGTGACGGGCTTACCCGTCCGGTTCTACTGACCCCCGGGGTGGCGGGGGCGTTCTTCCGGAAGCTCACCGGTGATGTCCGGGTCAAAGCTTGTGGCACAAGTCTAGCGGCAGCGGCACTGCGAGCTCCACTTGGGCTGCCGCGCGGGAGCCGGCGACGCCGGTACCTTAGCCCTTGCGGATCAACTTGTGGGTAGCGGCCTGCGCCACAGGGCGGACGATGATCTCGTCCAGGTTGATGTGGTGCGGCAATGAGACCGCGTACTTGACGACGTCGGCGACGTCCTCCGGGGTGAGCGGCTTCTCGACGCCGGCGTATACCTTGGCTGCCGCGGTGGCATCGCCGAGGCGGTTGAGCGCGAATTCCTCCGTGCGGACGAGGCCGGGTGCCACCTCGATGACGCGGATGTTGTTCTCGGCTTCCTCCAGGCGCAGGGCGCCGGTCATGGCGTGCTGGGCGAACTTTGCCGCGTTGTACCCGCCGCCGCCCTCGTAGGCCGTGAATCCCGCCGTCGACGTCAGGTTCAAAACGGTGCCCTCGCCGTTGGCCCGCAGCATCGGGAGGAAGGCCCGGGTCAGCTTCAGGGTGCCGAGCACGTTGACTTGGTACATCCAGTCCCAGTCCTCGGTCTGGGCATTGGCCAGGGTGTCGGCGCCCCGCGCACCGCCGGCAATGTTGATGAGCGTGTCCGCTCCCCCTGCCTCGGTGACGGCTGAGAGCAAGGCCGCGACGTCGTCGTCGTTGGTGATGTCCGCGGCGAACGGCACGGCGCCGCTCTGGGCGCCGAGTGCCTCAAGCCGTTCGGCACGGCGGGCGACGGCGAATACCTTCCAACCCTCGGCGGTGAGGGTCCTCACCGTGGCTTCGCCGATTCCCGTGCTGGCGCCGGTCACTACTGCGGTCTTCGTCTGTACTTCCTCAGTCATGGCACCACCCTAACGCGGTTCACCGGGAGAAACCGCACGCCCAAGGATGTGGGCGATCGACGGAGACAGCGGGCCGGCGGAGAAGCCGAAACGCTCACTGTGCAGCACCTGGAAGCCGGCTGCGCCGATCGCGTGCAGGGTGTTGCGGTTGGGATGGCAGCCTCCGGCCATGTGCCGCCAGGCCGGAGTGAGTAGATCTTCGACGGCAGCGAGAAACTGCTTGTCCGCGCACGTGCTCGTAGAACGCCAGGGTTCCGCCGGGCCGAAGCACCCGGCGGATTTCCGCCAGCGCGTCCGCCTGGTCCGCGACGCTACAGAGGACAAGGCTGACTACGACGGCGTCCGCCTCGCCGTCGGCCGCTGGAATGTTTTCGGCGGTTCCGGGAACAACCGTGACCGGCACTGCGGCAAGCCCTGCCTTGGCTCCAGCAAGTTCCCTGAGGTAGTCATCAGGTTCAACCGCGAGGACACTTTCCACGGTGGCCGGGTACAGGCCGAACGACGAGCCTTCGCCGGCGCCGACCTCGATGACGCGGCCTCGCAGGCCAGCCAGCAGGGTGCGCCGGTGTTCGGTGCCGCCGCGCAGGTTTATCGCCGGAACCGCCCGGGCGTAGGCCCGCGCGAAGCGCGGATGCTGCGGCGTGGTCATGTGTCCGTCTTCCCGGCGCCCAGCAGGAACTCCAGCAGGACGCGGGCGTGATTGATTTCAGGGTCCCTGGCGCCGTAGAGCAGCGTGACGCGCTTTTCCGCGGCCGCCAGCTCCAGCAGCTGCTCCACGGCGGGATTCTGTTCCAGCTCAGCCTGGTACGAGCGGCGGAAGTCCTCGAATCGCTCCTGCATATGGGCAAACTCGGTACGGAGGGGCGGCGAGGGAGCGATCTCCTTGAGCCAGAGATCCAGGTGGGCGCGTTCTTTGGATACCCCTCGCGGCCACAGCCTGTCGACCAGAACCCGGTAGCCGTCGTCGTCCGCTGCTTCGTCATAGATGCGCTTGATAACCAAAACGTCCTTGAGTTCCGTCATGGCCCGCATGCTACTGCACCCCTGCGTGCCACGGAACAAAGGGCGCCATGAAACAATTGGCCCATGGCTGAATCAACGCAGGGTACAGACACGCCCGCCACCGCCCCCATCAACGTTCCCGACAAGCCGGCCCTTGAAGGCCTCGAGGCTGCCCTGACGCAGCGCTGGCTGGACGAAGGAACCTACAAGTTCAACCCGGACACCACCCGGGAGCAGGTCTACTCGATCGACACTCCCCCGCCCACCGCATCCGGTTCGCTCCACGTGGGCCACATGTTCTCGTTCACGCAGACGGATGTCCAGGCCCGCTACATGCGCATGACCGGCAAGAACGTCTTCTACCCGATGGGCTGGGACGACAACGGGCTGCCTACCGAGCGCCGCGTCCAGAACTACTACGGCGTTCGCTGCGATCCCGCCATTCCCTACAACGCCGGCTACCGCCCGCCGGCACAGCCGGCCAAGAACCAGCGCGATTTCGACGTCGTCTCGCGCCAGAACTTCATCGAACTCTGCGAGGAACTCGCCGTCGAAGACGAAAAGGTCTTCGAGAACCTGTTCCAGACACTCGGCCTGTCCGTTGACTGGGACCTCACCTACCGCACCATCGACGACACCTCCCGTGCGGTGTCCCAGCGTGCCTTCCTCGCGAACCTGAACGCCGGTGACGCCTACATGGCCGAGGCCCCCACCCTGTGGGACGTGACGTTCCGTACCGCCGTCGCGCAGGCCGAACTCGAGGACCGCGAGGTTGCCGGCGCGTACTACCGCTACCCTTTCCTCACCGCTGACGGCGAGAAGATCTACATCGAGACAACACGTCCGGAACTCCTCGCCGCGTGCGCCGCGTTGGTGGCGAACCCCGACGACGAGCGCTACCAGCCGCTGTTCGGCAAGACCGTCACGTCTCCCCTGTTCGACGTCGAACTCGAGGTCAAAGCCCATCCGCTCGCCAAGGCGGACAAGGGTTCCGGCATCGCCATGGTCTGTACCTTCGGCGACCTGACCGACGTCACCTGGTGGCGCGAGCTGCAGTTGCCCACCCGCGCCATCATGGGCCGCGACGGCCGCATCATCGCCGAGACACCCGAGTGGATCACCACCGACGCCGGCAAGGAAGCCTACGCGGCGATTGCCGGCAAGACTGCGTTCTCTGCCAAGGAGGCGGTGGTCGAGCTTCTCGCCGCCGCCGATTTGCTGGATGGCGAGCCCAAGAAGATCACGCACCCCGTGAACTTCTTCGAAAAGGGCGACAAGCCCCTTGAAGTTGTCACCTCGCGCCAGTGGTACATCCGCAATGGCGGACGGGACGAGGACCGCCGCGAGCGGTTGATCGCGCGCGGACACGAGATCGAGTTCCACCCGTCGTTCATGCGTTCCCGCTACGAGAACTGGATTTCCGGGCTGAACGGTGACTGGCTCGTTTCACGCCAGCGCTTCTTCGGTGTGCCGATCCCCGTCTGGTACCCGCTGGATGCCCAGGGCAACCCGGACTACGAGAACCCGATCCTGCCGTCCGACGAGTCCCTTCCCGTGGACCCTGCGGCGGACGCGGCCCCCGGCTTCGACGAGTCCCAGCGCGAGCAGCCCAGTGGCTTCATCGGCGACGCGGATGTCCTGGACACCTGGGCCACGTCTTCGCTGACCCCGCAGATCGTGGGCGGCTGGAGCCGTGACGAGGAACTGTTCGGCAAGGTCTACCCCTTCGACCTCCGGCCGCAGGGCCACGACATCATCCGCACCTGGCTCTTCTCCTCGGCTGTCCGGGCAGATGCCCTGCAGGACAGCGCGCCGTGGAAGCACGCCGCCATCTCGGGCTGGATCCTGGACCCGGACCGCAAGAAGATGTCCAAGTCCAAGGGCAACGTGGTTGTTCCCACCGACGTCCTGAACGAATTCGGCTCCGACGCCGTCCGTTACTGGGCCGCCTCGGCCAAGCTCGGCGCCGACACCGCCTACGAGATCGCCCAGATGAAGATCGGGCGCCGCCTGGCCATCAAGCTGCTCAATGCCTCCAAGTTCGTGTTGAACCTGGGCGCCACGGAGAACTCGGTGGTCGGCGCGGACCTCTCCGTCCTGAGCAACCCCTTAGACCGGGCATTGCTCGCGCAGCTGGCCGATGTCGTGGCACAGTCCACCAAGGCGTTCGACAACTACGACTACGCCCGCGCCCTGCAGATCACGGAATCGTTCTTCTGGCAGTTCACGGACGACTACGTGGAGCTCATCAAGGACCGCGCCTACGGTGCGGCCGGCGAGACCGAGCAGGCATCCGTGCTTGCTGCCCTTGCCACCACGCTGGATGCGCTGTTGCGCCTGTTCGCGCCGTTCCTGCCCTTCGCCACCGAAGAGGTCTGGAGCTGGTGGCGCACGGGTTCGGTCCACCGCGCGGCGTGGCCGGCAGCAGTGGAAATCGTCGACGGCGACACCACCATGCTGGGCACCGTCGGCATCGCGCTGAGCGGCATCCGCAAGGCCAAGTCCGAGGCCAAGGTCAAGCAGCGCACCGAGGTCCTGTCGGCCACGATCACCGCTACCGAGTCATTTGTGGCACAGCTGGAAGCCGGACTGGGAGACCTGAAGGCCGCGGCCAACGCCCAGGAGATTTCACTGGTGGCCGGGGACGGCGAACTCACGGTGAGCGACGTAGTCCTGGCGCCTGCCGAGGAACCCGCCCAGGCGTAGTTTGGAAGAGCCCGGGAGTTTTTCCGGGCCGCCCGGGAAGTTCCAGGCACTTGGGATTTCAGGGCAAAGGGGAAGCCCCATCAGCGTTTAGCCGTTGGTGGGGCTTCGACTTTTCGGCTGCCCGGTGACGTCTTGGCAGTCTGGCGGAATCCTCGGACTTTCAGGTCTTCCTACCTCGTCACTGGTAGCTTGCATCCAACTTTGCCGAAGGCTGCGTCAGATGCATATCACTGAATCTCTGGTTTCCGTGTCCCTCTTCTTTCGAAGTGGGTAAGTTCTATTCTTGACCCGCTCCCCGGCCAGCACAAGCCCCCTTCACGAACTACTGGCATGTAATTCGGACGCCTCGCTGCGGGCCTCCGGGGTTCTGGGTGCCGGTGCTTTGTGGCACAGTGTTGCTATGCCAGAACTTCCCGAGGTGGCCGGGCTGACTGCCTTTCTGGGCAGGAATCTTCTCGGTGCCGAACTGACGAAGATCCAGATCACCTCTTTTGCCGTGCTGAAGACAGCCGATCCCCCTTACTCAGCGCTGGAGGGTCGCAAGATCGTCGGTGTGGAACGCTTCGGAAAGTTCGTCAGCCTCGACGCCGAAGGCATCCATTTCATCTTCCACCTCGCCAAGGCCGGGTGGCTTCGGTACACGGAGCAGCCGTCGCAAACCCAGCTTCGGATGGGCGGCAGCAATATTGCGGCAAGGATTGGCTTCACCAAGAGCGACGGTTCAACCCACGTCGGAGTGGACCTGACGGAGGCCGGGACGAAGAAAAGCCTGGCCGTATACGTGGTGCGCAGGCCCCTGGACGTTCCGGGAATAGCGACCCTTGGCCCGGACCCGCTGAGCCCGGCCTTCACGGAGGAGACCTTGGCCGGAATCCTTTCCACAAACGCGCACCAGATCAAGGGAGTCCTTCGGAGCCAAGGCGTCATCGCGGGCATCGGGAACGCCTATAGCGACGAGATCCTTCACGCAGCCAGGATTTCACCGTTCGCGATCGCCAAGTCGCTGGACAAGGACACCACCCGTGTCCTCTATGAGTCCATCGAAAGCGTCCTGGGTGCGGCTGTGGCCGCCGCCGTCGGGAAAGCGTCAAGCGAACTCAAGGACACCAAGCGGAACACCATGCGGGTCCACGGCAGGGCGGGCCAGCCTTGCCCCGTGTGCGGAACCACGATCCGCGAGGTGTCCTTTGCCGACACGTCATTGCAGTATTGCCCTGGCTGCCAGACAAACGGAAAGATCCTCGCAGACCGTCGAACGTCGCGGTTCCTGAAATAGCCTGGCCCACGGCTCAAGCTGGTTGAATTCCGGGCTAGTTGAATTCCGGGCTTTCCGTGCGGCTGCGTTTGAGTTCGAAGAAGTGCGGGTACCCGGCCAAGGTGACGGTGGCGTCCCAGATCCGGCCGGCTTCCTCGCCACGGGGAATACGGGTGAGGACAGGACCGAAGAAGGCCGTGCCGTTGACGGCGACCACGGGGGTGCCAACATCCTGGCCCACCAAGGAGATCCCCGATTCATGGCTTGCACGCAGCTGGACGTCGTATTCCTCGGAATCGGCGAAACGTGCCAACTCGGCGGGAAGGCCGGTTTCAGCCAGGGCCTTCGAGATGACCTCGGCGAAATCCTTGATGCCTTCGTGGTGGATGAGGGACCCCATCGCGTCGTACAACGGCTTGACGTATTCGTCTCCGTGCAGCTCGCGGGCGGCAATGATGACCCGGACAGGTCCCCAGCCCTGCTTCATCTTCTCGGTGTATTCGGCAGGCAGTTCGCGGCCTTCGTTGAGGACCGAGAGACTCATGACGTTCCAGTTGGTCTCGATGCCGCGGACGTCTTCCACTTCACCGATCCAGCGGGATGTCACCCAGGCAAATGGGCACATGGGATCGAACCAGAAATCGACCTTGTTGGCGGTCTGCTCGGGCACAGGGAACTCCTTCGATAGGCGTAAGGGGCGCGGGTAGGCGGACGAAAACGGTGTCCGGCACCAGTCATGCCAACCTCTGGCTAGGCGGACTTATTCCGACGCTTCGCAATGACCTCGTGCGCGATCATGGTGGGCTGGCCCTTCTTGTTCACGGCATCGGCAGTGATGACGACGCTGGCGATGTCGTCCCTGCTTGGCAGGTCGAACATGACCGGTAGCAGCACTTCCTCCATGATGGCACGCAGGCCGCGGGCTCCGGTGCCACGTTCAAGGGCTTGGTCCGCGATCGAGTCCAGGGCGTCGTCGTCGAACAAAAGCTCCACGCCGTCCAGCTGGAACATCTTCTGGTACTGCTTGATCAGGGCGTTCTTGGGCTTGGAGAGAATCTGGATGAGCGCGGAACGGTCAAGGTTGGACACAGTGGTGATCACGGGCAGGCGCCCGATGAATTCGGGAATCAGCCCGAACTTGAGCAGATCCTCCGGCATCACCTCGCCATAGCTGTCCACGTTGTCCTTGACCTCGTTGAGCGGGGCCCCGAAGCCTATGCCTTTGCGGCCGGACCGCGATCCAATGATGTCCTCGAGCCCGGCGAACGCACCGGCCACAATGAACAGCACGTTGGTGGTGTCGATCTGGATGAATTCCTGGTGCGGGTGTTTGCGTCCGCCCTGGGGCGGAACCGAGGCCACTGTGCCTTCGAGGATCTTAAGAAGCGCCTGCTGCACACCCTCGCCGGACACATCGCGCGTGATGGACGGATTCTCGCTCTTGCGCGAAATCTTGTCGATCTCGTCGATGTAGATGATGCCTTGTTCGGCCTTCTTGACGTCGTAGTCGGCGGCCTGGATGAGCTTCAGGAGGATGTTTTCGACGTCTTCGCCAACGTAACCGGCCTCCGTCAGGGCCGTGGCGTCGGCAACAGCGAACGGTACGTTCAGGCGGCGGGCAAGGGTTTGTGCCAAGTAGGTCTTGCCGCAGCCGGTGGGACCGATCAGCAGGATGTTGGACTTGGCGATCTCCACGTCCTCATGGTGTCCACCCTCACCGAGGCCGGTCTTCGGTGCGTGGCCCGCTTGGATGCGCTTGTAGTGGTTGTAGACCGCGACGGCGAGGGAGCGTTTCGCGGGCTCCTGCCCAATGACGTATTCCTGAAGGAAGTCGAAGATCTCCCGCGGCTTGGGCAACTCGAAGCTACCGAGATCCGATACTTCGGCGAGCTCCTCTTCGATGATCTCGTTGCAGAGTTCGATGCACTCGTCGCAGATGTACACGCCGGGCCCGGCAATCAGCTTCCGAACCTGCTTTTGGCTCTTTCCGCAGAAAGAACACTTCAGCAGATCCGTGCTCTCGCCAATCCGAGCCATGTGGGAATCCCTTCGTTTCATGCGGGTGGTGCAGCCCCGTACCTATCCGCGATTTCGCGCCGATCGCAGCGGGGGCGCCACCATGACAACTTCCACTGTAGGACACAATGGGCTGCTTGGGTTGAAACAGAACGCCGATGCGGTCCATATTTCCTGAACCGCACCGGCGTCGAGTTTTGGCCAGTTACCTGGCGATAGCCTGGGGCTTGATCTTGCGGGAATCGAGCACCTGGTCGATCAATCCGTAGTTCATTGCCTCGGCAGCGGTGAGGATCTTGTCGCGCTCGATATCGTTGTTGACCTGTTCCGGCGTCCGACCGGAGTGCTTGGCCAGCGTGTCCTCAAGCCATGAGCGCATGCGCATGACTTCTGCGGCCTGGATCTCGAGGTCGGAAGCCTGGCCCCCCTGGCCGCCGGACAGCGACGGCTGGTGGATCAGAACCCGGGCGTTGGGCAGGGCGAGGCGTTTGCCCGCCGTACCTGCCGCGAGCAGCACAGCCGCCGCGCTGGCCGCCTGGCCGAGGCACACGGTCTGGATCTCCGGACGAATGTACGTCATCGTGTCGTAGATCGCCGTCATGGCCGTGAACGAGCCACCCGGGGAGTTGATGTACAACGTGATGTCGCGGTCCGGGTCCGTGGACTCGAGCACCAGCAGCTGGGCCATGATGTCGTCGGCAGAAGCGTCGTCAACCTGCACACCGAGAAAGATGATGCGGTCCTCGAAGAGTTTCGTGTACGGGTCCTGGCGCTTGAAGCCGTAGGGCGTGCGCTCCTCGAACTGCGGGAGGACGTAGCGGCTGGACGGGAGATTACCGGCAGACCATCCAAAGTTGTAGTTCATTTTCATTGCTCCTGATCTGAATGTTTCTTGGTGCCGGTTACTTCTCGGAATTCGACGAGTTGGCCGTTCCGCCGCCACCGGCCACAGAGCCTGCGTGGGCGGAGATCTTGTCGAAGAAGCCGTACTCGAGCGCTTCGGTGGCCGTGAACCACTTGTCGCGGTCGTTGTCCTTGAGGATGGTCTCCACGGTCTGTCCGGTCTGTTCGGCTGTCAGCTCGGCCATGACCTTCTTCATGTGAAGGATCAGCTCCGCCTGGATCTTGATGTCCGACGCCGTGCCACCGATGCCGCCGGAAGGCTGGTGCATCAGGATGCGGGCGTTGGGCGTGGCGTAGCGCTTGCCCTTGGTGCCCGAGGAAAGGAGGAACTGGCCCATGGAGGCCGCGAGGCCGGTGGCAACCGTCACGACGTCGTTCGGGATGAACTGCATGGTGTCGTAGATAGCCATGCCGGCGGTCACGGAGCCGCCAGGCGAGTTGATGTAGAGGTAGATGTCCTTCTCAGGGTCTTCAGCCGAGAGGAGGAGGAGCTGGGAGCAGATCGCGTTGGCGTTTTCGTCACGGACTTCGGATCCGAGCCAGATGATGCGCTCTTTCAGCAGGCGGTTGTAGATGTAGTTGTCCTGGGCCGCTGGATCGACGGTTGCCATCCTGGGGGCCTCTGCGTGCTGTGACATAAGTACTTACCTCTCGCTGGTGACAGGGCCATTGCTGAACTTGCCATCCCTGATCTTCACTACTTGGACACTAACCGTTTTCCACGGCGATTTGTTCTCCCAAATCGCGCTGTTCGCTGACGGCGCACGATTGCGGAAGGGCGTACTTTGCACGGTTCCGGGGCTTAAACCAAGCCGCCCCCGGATCCATGATCCGGGGGCGGCTTGAGTTGAAACTAGAACTTCACTGCGGCGGGGTCGTCGCTCGGAACAACAGCTGCCTCTTCGGCTTCCTCGACGGAGGCCTCTTCGCCCGCGGGGCGCACGAAGTCGCTGAGGTCGACCTTGTTGCCCTCGGAGTCGACAACCTCGGCCTGGCCGAGGACAACTGCGAGAGCCTTACGGCGGCGGACCTCGGAAACCATCATGGGAACCTGGCCGCTCTGATCGATGATCTGGGCGAACTGGTTCGGGTCCATGCCGTACTGGCTTGCCGTGGTGACGATGTAGTCGATCAGCTCGTTCTGGCTGACGCTCACTTCTTCCTTGTCGGCAATGGCGTCAAGGATGATCTCGTTCTGGAAGGCGCGGGCGGTGTTGGCCTTGACCTCGGCGCGGTGTTCCTCGGTGTCGTGATCGCCTTCACCGTGGGCGTTCTCCGGGTTGAAGTGCGCTTCGAGCTGCTCTTCGACTACAGAGTCCGGAACCGGAACCTCGATGAGCTCCACGAGCTTGTCCAGGACCTTGTCACGGGCTTCGACGCCCTGGCCGACGACCTTGGACTCAGCGGCCTGCTTGGCAAGGTCTTCACGCAGTTCGGCGAGGGTGTCGAACTCGGATGCCAACTGGGCGAAGTCGTCGTTGGCCTCAGGAAGCTCGCGCTCCTTGACGGTCTTGACAACAACCTTGACCTGGGCTGCTTCGCCGGCGTGCTCGCCGCCAACCAGGGTGGTGTCGAAGATTGCTTCTTCTTCGGCAGAAAGGCCGGTGACGGCCTCATCGAGGCCTTCAAGCATGGTGCCTGCGCCAACCTGGTAGGACAGGCCGGTGGCGGAGTCGATCTCAGCGCCGTCGATCGTGGCGGTGATGTCGATGGTCAGGAAGTCACCATCGGCGGCCGGGCGGTCAACGGACTTCAGCGTGCCGAAGCGGCCGCGGAGCTCGTCGAGGGCCTTATCGACGTCGGCGTCGGAGGAATCGGCTGCGGCAACCTCTACCTTGATGCCGGCGTAGTCGGGGAGTTCAACCTCGGGACGGACGTCGATCTCAACCTGGAACTTCAGTTCACCGTCGGTCGAGGACGGGTCCGGAACCTCGGTGATCTCAACCTCGGGACGGCTCAGCGGACGGAGGCCGGCTTCCTGGACGGCAGCCTGGTACCAGCCGTTGAGGCCATCGTTGATGGCGGTCTCCAGGACGTAGCCGCGGCCAACGCGCTGGTCAACCAGCTTGGAGGGAACTTTGCCCTTGCGGAACCCGGGAACCTGGATCTGCGAAGCAACGGTCTTGTAAGCGGCATCGATGCTCGGCTTCAGTTCCTCAAAGGGAACCTCAACGTTGAGCTTGACCCGCGTGGCGGTGAGGTTCTCGACAGCGCTCTTCACAGTCTAAGTACTCCTGGTTTTGTGGGATGGGGTTCTGCCGCGTTCCGGATCGGAACAGGCACACAGAGTCGGGGTGACAGGATTTGAACCTGCGACTTCCTGCTCCCAAAGCAGGCGCTCTAGCCAAGCTGAGCTACACCCCGTGAATGCACAGGACAGTCTACGGGCATCTCGCCGGAGAATGCACATTTGACACTTGGCCCCTGAATTAGGTTTAGTTATATCCGGCTTCAACAGCCACCGGAAAGATGCACGGAACCCTCTGATGGATTCGTAGAGACCCATGCAGCCTTGCCCGGGGACGTAGCTTAATGGTAAAGCCTCAGTCTTCCAAACTGATTACGCGGGTTCGATTCCCGTCGTCCCCTCCACAGAACGAAGGGCCCCTCCATGAGGGGCCCTTCGTGTTCCGCCTGTTCGTGTTTCCGCCTGTTTGCGCCCGCCAAAGGCACACTTCAGTTCTGGCAGCCGGGGCACCAATAGAGTTTGCGCGCACCGATCTCGGCCAGTCCCACTGTTTCGCCGCATCGCCGGCACGGCTGTCCGTGCCGCTTGTAGACAAAGTGCGCCTCGCCGTCGAGCGCTCCGGCGTTCCCGCCGCTCCACAAAGCCGATGGGGTCGTAACAATCCGCCCGTCACGGACGCCGTCGGACATCGCCGCCACGGTGTCATCCCACAGTCGTCCGGCGGTTTCGGCGCCCAGAGAGCTGCCCGGGGTCCAGGGATCAACGCGCTGGCGGAACAGCACTTCCGCGCGATAGATGTTCCCGATCCCGGCTACGACCGACTGGTCCATGAGGATGAGCCCGACGGCGGTCTTGCGGCGCAGCAAGCGGCGGACGAACTCGTCGCGATCGTCGGGCCGGTTGTGGAGAGGATCGGGACCCAGGCGCGCCAGGACGGCAGCGGCCTCCGCATCGGTGATCGCAGCGCATGTCGTGGCGCCCCTGAGATCCGCCCAGCCGTTCGCTGAAATGAGGCGAACGCGGACGGCACCCACGGGCTCAGGCGGACCCGCGTAGCTTCTGGCGCCCCCTTCGCCGGCATCTTGCTCTGCTTCCTGCGAGAAACTCTCCCGTTCGCCGATCCGCCGCGGAGCCCCGATGCTCGAGGCCCCGGTGAAGGATTCATCGCCACCGAAGCTCCACGCACCGTAGAGACCCAGATGGACATGCAGGAGCACCCCGTGGTCAAAACGGAGGAAGAGCTGCTTGCCGTGCGCCGTCGCTTCGAGCAGTTCGTGGCGGTCCAAAAGCGCCGCACCCGCGGTGAAACGGCCCTGGGGGCTGGAGACTTCCAGCACGTGGCCGGCGAAAACATCCTGGAACTGGCGCGCCAGGCGATGGATGGAATGCCCTTCAGGCATTAGGCAACGATTTCGCCGGTGTTCTCGTAGGTAGCGATTTTTCCGATGCGGCGCACGTGGCGTTCGTCGTTGCTGAACGGTTCTTCCAGGAAGGCCTCGATCAGTTCGGTGGCTTCCTCGACGGTGTGCTGGCGGCCGCCGACGGCAACCACGTTGGCGTCGTTGTGCTCCCGGGCAAGCTTTGCGGTCGAAAGGTTCCAGGCGAGCGCGGCCCGGACACCCTTGACCTTGTTCGCGGCGATTTGTTCGCCGTTGCCGGATCCGCCCAGGACGATGCCCAATGCGTGAACGCCGGCCTCTTGGTCGGCGACCACCGCGGTGGCAGCGTTGATGCAGAACGAAGGGTAGTCATCGAGGGCGTCGTACACCTTGGGGCCGTGGTCAACGACGTCGTAGCCTTTGGCGGTCAAGTGGCTTACGAGGTGGGCGCTGAGCTCCATGCCGGCGTGGTCCGTGGCAATGTGGACGCGGGGTGTGGTCACAGGAAGTCCATTCAGTCTGGCGCGCGAACGCGGCAAAGCCGGGCGCGGCGTTGAGGGATGCGGTTCCTAGGTTACTAGGATCGTGCCCCGGCCCACCTCTTAAGACGAAGCCGGCAGACCGGGAGACCTTCCGGCGCTCACGGGGCCGGAGGCTGCTCGCCGCGCTGGGCACGTGCCGCGACGCGGTTCAGGATCCCGGCGAGCCGGTCCGCAGTGGCCGAGGTCCCGGCGCTGAACGCCACCCTGCGGCCGCTGACCTGGCGGACGACGACGGCGGGACCGCTGCTCACGAGCATGGCCGTCGCACCTCCGTGGTGCCGGAGTCCCCAGCCGCCAAAGTCCGCGGCCCTGACTTCCTGAGCGGCTGCGCCTGCGATGTCAACGGCCGGCACCGTGAGGACCCGCAGGACCCCCGCAACAAAGACCTGCACCCCTCTCCTGTCCGCCCTCACCCGGACAAACAGGAAACACGCTCCGATGACCGCGACCACTGCCAACAATGCGCCCAACCACGGGAGCGCAATCGCGATCAGCATGGCCGGGAACAAGGTGGCGACGCAGATCATGACGAACACCGAACTCCGCGCATGGACCCACAGCAACATGGAATCTTCCGCCAGGCCAGGGTCTTCCGTCCGGATCCGCTCGGCCTCGAGGGCGGCGTCGTCTTCCGGAGTCCAATGCGGGTCCGGTTTGAAAGCCATCATCATGACCACGCCCAAGGGCAAAGCCGCACCCGCGCCGAGGGCAAGGACCGTGGCATCAACGTGCGAGCTGCGGGCGTCGGCGAGGCCTGTTTGCCCCACAAGGCCAGCGGCCAGCACGGACGTAATGAAGAGGGTCACCATGAGGCCCATGCCCATCATGACCCTGCGCATAATCACCGGCCGGGCAAGGGGAACAGCCTGGATGAACACCAGCCAACCCGCGACGACCAGAAACCCTCCTCCGCCGAGTACGTAGGCGAGGAACGGCGCAAAGCTGATTCCGCCGTCGGCATTCCAAGCGATGGCCACGGGATCCGGGAGATTGTTGCGCAACATGAGGGCGCACACGGCAAATGCGGCGGCCAGCAGCAGCGGAAATGCCACTGCAAAGCGGAGTGCCCGGAGGTCCAGCGAGTCGCGCATCTTTCCCATATTCCAACGCTACCCCGCGCCGGCGACACTGTGATCGAGCTTCCTTGCCAAGGCGGAATCAAGTGAAAGAATGACTTCACAGCGCCGGCGCTGGCTGAAACCAACCGGCTTCTCGAAACCATTCTTGGAGGCAAACCTTGCCAGGCCTGAACCTGACGCGCGCCGAAGCCGGACAGCGCGCAGAATTGCTCACCGTGACCTCGTACGACGTCACCCTCGACTTGACCAAGGGCGCCACGGTCTTCGGCTCCACGACCGTGGTGAAGTTCTCCGCCGTCGAGGGTTCCTCGAGCTTCATCGACGCGATCACGGAAACCGTGCACAGCGTGACGCTGAACGGCACCGAACTCGATCCGGCGGTGGTGTCCGACGGCGTGCGCATCCAACTGCCCGGGCTCGCCGCCGAAAACGAGCTGAAGGTAGTCGCGGATGCCCCGTACATGAACACCGGTGAGGGCCTGCACCGATTCGTGGACCCGGTGGACAACGAGGCCTACCTGTACACGCAATTCGAGGTGCCGGATTCGCGCCGCATGTTCGCTGTGTTCGAGCAGCCGGACCTGAAGGCCGCATTCACCTTCACGGTCACCGCACCGTCGCATTGGGACCTCATCTCCAACTCGCCCACTCCCGTACCGCTGGAAACCACTCCCGGGGACGACGGCGGGGCGCGCTCGGTTTGGCATTTCGCCCCCACTCCCCGCATCTCTTCCTACGTCACCGCCTTGATCGCGGGACCGTACCAATCGGTCCGCAGCAAGGTCACGAGCTCCGATGGCCGGGTCATTCCGCTTGGGGTGTTCGCCCGCAAGTCCCTCATGCAGTACCTGGACGCCGACAACATCTTCGAACTGACCCGCCAGGGTTTTGAGTTCTTCGAGGCCCAGTTCGGATTCCCGTACCCCTTCGAGAAGTACGATCAGCTCTTCGTTCCCGAGTTCAATGCCGGCGCCATGGAAAACGCCGGCGCGGTGACCATCCTCGAGGGCTACGTCTTCCGCGGAAAGGTCACCGACGCCCAGATCGAGCGCCGCGCCATCACCGTGCTGCACGAACTGGCCCACATGTGGTTCGGGGACCTCGTCACGATGCGCTGGTGGAACGACCTTTGGCTCAACGAGTCCTTTGCCGAGTACATGTCCCACCTGGCCGCGGTCGAAAACACCGAATTCGACCGGGCCTGGACCACCTTTGCCTCGGTGGAGAAATCCTGGGCGTACCGGCAGGACCAATTGCCCACGACGCACCCGATTTTTGCCGAGATCAACGATCTCCAGGACGTCGAGGTCAACTTCGACGGCATCACATACGCCAAGGGAGCTTCCGTGCTGCGGCAGTTGGTCGCCTGGGTTGGGCCGGAACAGTTCATGGCCGGCGTCCGCGAATACTTCCAGAAGCATGCCTGGCAGAACACCGAGCTTGTGGACCTCATGAAGGAACTCGAAGCTGCCAGCGGCCGCGACCTGGACCAGTGGGGCAAGCTCTGGCTCGAGACTGCCGGCGTCAATACCCTCACCCCCGAGATCGAGGTCGACACCAACGGCACCATCACGTCCTTTGCGATCGTGCAGACCGCTATCGACGAGCAGCCCACGCTGCGCCCGCACCGCCTCGCCGTCGGCTTCTACGACCTCTCAGCCGAAGGCAAGCTTGAGAGGACCCACAGGGAGGAGCTCGACGTCGACGGCGCCCGGACCGACGTCCCTGCCCTTGCCGGAAAGGCGCGTCCGGACCTGGTCCTGCTCAACGACGACGATCTCGCCTACGCGAAGGTGCGCCTCGACCCCGCATCCTTGGCCACTGCGAAAGCCCACCTGAAGGACTTCGCCGGCAGCCTGCCACGCACGCTCGTGTGGGGCTCGGCCTGGGATGCGGCGCGCGACGGCGAAACCCCGGCCCGCGGCTACGCCGAGTTGATCCTGGCGAACATCGCGTCCGAGACCGATTCCTCAGTGATCCAGACCCAGCTTCGACAGCTGGCCACCACCCTGACGTACTACGTCGCAGCCGAGCACAAGGATGCCGCCACGGTGGCCGCGGCGGACGCTCTCTGGGAGCTTTCGAGCACGGCGGCTGCGGGATCGGACGCGCAACTCCAATTCGTCAAGTCCTTCGCGCTGCTCGCCGCAAGCAGCTCCCAATTCGACGCAGTCCAGTCTGTCCTGGACGGCAGCATGGTCCTGGATGGCCTGACGGTCGACCAGGACTTGCGCTGGGAACTTCTCACCGCATTGGTGGTTGGCGGGCGCCAGGGCCAGGACCGGATCGACGCCGAACTCGAGCGCGACCACACGGCCAATGGCCAGAACGCCGCAGCCTTGGCGACGGCGGCCCTTCCCACACCCGAGGCCAAGGCCGCCGCGTGGAAGAAGATCGTGGTCACGGGCGAGCTCTCCAACGCCATTCAAAGCTCCGCCGTCACGGGCTTCACCCGGGTGCTGGACACCTCCCTGTTGGAGCCGTACGCGGAACAGTATTTCGAGGCGGTTCCGGAGATTGTTGCCAACCGCACCCATGCGCTGGCCCAGCAAATCGTCGTCGGGCTCTACCCTGCGCAACTGACAACGCAGGCCACGGTTGACCGCACGGACAAGTTCCTCGCCGAACTGCCGGCGGATAGCAGTGCCCTGCGCCGCATGATGCTAGAAAACCGCGACGGCGTAGCCCGTGCTTTGAAGGCCCGCGCGGCAGACATCTAAAACGGTCGGATAGCCCACCGAAAGGCCCCGGTTCCGCTTCACTGGAACCGGGGCCTTTCCGTGTGCCGCCCGCGAGTGCACCGCCGCTAGACTTTCCGCATGAGCCTGGACGAACACCACTACTCGCTGACCGTGCGCTGGACCGGAAACCTGGGCACCGGGACATCCACCTACCGTGGCTACACCCGGGACCACGACGTCGAGATCCCCGGCCTGCCCGTCCTGAAGGGCTCCTCGGACCCCACCTTCCATGGCGACCGCAGCCGATACAACCCCGAACAACTGCTCCTCACCGCCCTCTCGCAGTGCCACATGCTGTCTTTCCTGCATGTCGCCGTCAAGCACGGGGTGGTAGTGACCGATTACGTGGATCACGCCGAGGGCATGATGAGGCTCAATCGCGATGGCAGCGGCCAGTTCGAGAACGTCACCTTGAAGCCGCACGTCACGGTTGCCGACCCGGCGCATCTTTCCCTGGTGGACAAACTGCACCATGAGGCCAACCAGGTGTGCTTTATTGCCCGGAGCGTCAATTTTCCCGTTCTGCATGAGCCGAGCACGACGGCGGCCGCCAGCTAATCAGGTGTCAAGAAGGCCGTCCGGCCAAGAACCACGATGCGGATCCGGCCACGCTACGGCGATAGGGTTGACCGTGGACAGAGTGTTCAGCGCCCGGCAATCAAGGGCCCGGCGAACAATTGGATCCCGTGAGGAGCATTCCCGCATATGAACGTCGCCTCGTCGACCGACAACATCGTGGCCGATGCAGCCAAGATCGATTACGCGTCCATCTTCGTGACGCTAGGCATCGGGTTGGTGGTCTGGGTTGTGGCCCGGTTCATCATTCTGCGCATAACCCGCCGGGTGGCAGAGGGCACCAGCTTCTTCAAGAAACCGCATTTCAGGTGGGTCCAGCCGGCTTTCCGGGCGCTCGACCATGAACGCCGCGCCCAGCGCGCCCACACCATCGGCTCACTGCTGACAAGCGTGCTCAGCGTGGTGGTGGTGGTCATTGTCATCATCTACGTCCTCAAATACCTGAATGTGGATATTGCCCCGCTGCTCACGAGCGTCGGTATTTTGGGTGTGGCCATTGGCTTCGGCGCCCAACAGCTCATACGCGATTTCCTGTCCGGCATCTTCATCACCATCGAGGACCAGTTCGGGATCGGCGATGTGATCGTAACCACTGAAGTGATCGGCACCGTTGAATCGGTAGGACTCCGGATCACCCGGCTCAAGGCTGAAGACGGGGCCATCTGGTATCTGCGCAACGGGGAAATCCTGCGGGTGGGCAACCGCTCGCAAGGCGATTACGTGCCTGAAGACTCAACCGTCCCGGACGACGTTCCGCCTGCACCTCCAGGGACGGCGCCTGCCGAAACCGCCGCCGCCGGTGCGCCTCCGACTTCAAAGGAAGCCCTCAAGATTCGAGAGCAGAAAGCAGGTGAGTGACATGGGCAGCCAGCCGGAATCCGCAGCACCCCAGCCGGCAGAGCGGCGTCAGTTGATGCAAAACGATCCGTTCAGCCAGCCTGCGTACACCGACAGTTTCTATGAGGCCATCGGTGGCCACGAGACTTTCGTGAAACTGATCGATGTCTTTTACGACGGTGTAGCGGGAGACCCGTTGCTCCGGCCGATGTACCCGGAACAAGACCTCGACCCCGCAAAGCGGCGGTTCCTCATGTTTCTTGAGCAGTATTGGGGCGGTCCGGGCACGTACAGCGAGGAACGCGGGCACCCACGCTTGAGGATGCGGCACATGCCGTTCCAAGTGACGCCCGAAGCCAAGGACCGCTGGCTCTTCCACATGCGCGCGGCAGTCGATTCGCTCAACTTGTCGCCGCTTCACGAAGGGACGTTGTGGGATTACATGGAGCGGGCTGCGCTCACGATGGTCAATAGCCCGTCGGTCCAGCAGCCCTGAGCTTGTAGGACGGTGCTGTGTGTCGGGCCGGGCCTAGGCTCGGGTTCAGCGGGCCTGGAAGCCCAGGCCTGATCCGGATCGAGCCAGGATGTGGCCCCGGCTCCCACTGAGCCGGAACCAACGGCCGTTGCGGAAGAGCCGGTGTTCGCCGTCGCCCAGGAAACCGAGCGCCAAGGCGGCGAACGCAGCGCCTGCGGGCACGCCGTCGAGTCCCGGGATCTCCCGTCCCCACACCGCGGCCCTCGCGTTGTTGACGATCAATGCGCCGGGCTGATCCGGAACGATCCCGGCCACCTCGGCAATGCCGGCATTCGCGACAGACTTGAGTTCGGCGTCGGGCACTGAACGCAGCGGCTCCCAGCCGCTGCGGGGCGCCCCGACTCCCGCCCACGATTCGGAAACGGTCGACGGCGGGATGGGAAGCTCGACGTCGTCGGCACCGGAACGCGCCAGGCGGTCGAGGACCGAGGAAAGAGTCACGGTGACGTCCGCATGCGCGTCTTCGGCAAGGGCGATAGTCCGTAGCCCGAGAATGGTGGGGGTCGCTTCGCCCAGGAGGCGCGGCCTCAAGACGCACACATATGCAGCCAGGACGCGGCCGGAGGCCTGAAGCCGGATGGCGCCATCATCGATGCTCTTGGCACGCGTGACATAGGTGCGGAGATCCGCCAGATCACGGGGATCGACGAAATGGAAGGACTGGGTCAATACATCGGACACATCATCGACTCTACCGGCATGTCCGCGGTTGAGAGGGGTCAGGGTGGCGTCTAGAGTCGAACCATGACTGACGCGCACGCCGGCCTGGAACATCAGGTTGCCCTTGAGGACCCCACATCCACCCTCATCGAACTGTTGTCCCTCGCCGACTTCGACGGCGCGAGGACAGCCGAGGACATCTTCCTTGGACCCTCCCAGAAACAGCCGCGCCACCGGGTATTTGGCGGGCAGGTGCTCGCCCAGTCGCTCGTGGCCGGAATGCGCACGGTGGACGAGGATCGGACGGTCCATTCCATGCACGGCTATTTCCTTCGTCCGGGCGACGCCAACCAGCCGATCACTTTCAGTGTGGAGCGGCTTCGCGACGGACGCTCGTTCTCGGCCCGGCGGGTGCACGCCTACCAGGAAGGCCAACCGATCCTGTCAATGATCGCGTCCTTCCAGACCGAGGCGGAGGGCGTGGAACACCAGTCCTTGATGCCGGCCGGAATCCCGGACCCCGAAACGCTGCCGAGTACCGCCGAACTCCTGCAGAAGTACGACCACCCGCTCGCCCGCCACATGTCCTTCGAACGGCCCTTCGATGTCCGCCACATCGATCCCGCAATCTATGTCGAAGCGCCCAAAGACCGGATAGCCAGAAATGCCGTCTGGATGAAAACCTTTGGCCCGATGCCGGACGACCCCAACCTTCATTTGGCCGCCCTGGCCTACGCGAGCGACTACACCATCCTGGAATCGGTGCTTCGCAAGAACGGATTGAGCTGGATGACGCCAGGCATGAGCGTCGCTAGCCTTGACCACGCCATGTGGTGGCACCGGCCCGTCCGCGTCGACGAGTGGCTGCTTTACGTGCAGGAGTCCCCCAGCGCCCAAGGCGCCCGCGGACTTGCTACGGGCAAGATCTTCAGCCGCGATGGCCAGCATGTCGCCACGGTGGCGCAAGAGGGCATGCTCCGGATCCCGTAATCGCTGCTCAGGTAGCTGCCGCAACACAGCCGAGATTCCGTGCAGCAAAGAAGGCCGGCGCCCCGGAAGATATATCCAGTGCGCCGGCCTTCTGCGGAGCGATCCGATTTAGTCGCGGGTCAGCTTGCGGTGCGTGACACGGTGTGGCTTGGCAGCGTCCGGGCCGAGTCGCTCCACCTTGTTCTCCTCGTAGGACTCGAAGTTGCCCTCGAACCAGTACCACTTCGAGGGGTTTTCCTCGTCGCCTTCGTAGGCCAGGATGTGGGTTGCAACGCGGTCGAGGAACCACCGGTCGTGCGAGACCACGACGGCGCAGCCGGGGAACTCGAGCAGCGCGTTCTCAAGGCTGCTGAGGGTTTCGACGTCGAGGTCGTTGGTGGGCTCGTCAAGAAGCAGGAGGTTTCCGCCCTGCTTAAGGGTCAGCGCCAGGTTCAGGCGGTTACGCTCACCACCGGAGAGCACACCAGCCTTCTTCTGCTGGTCCGGCCCCTTGAAGCCGAAGGCCGCGACGTAGGCGCGGGACGGCATTTCAACATGGCCGACCTGAATGAAGTCCAGGCCGTCTGAGACGACCTCCCACAGGGTCTTGTTGGGGTCGATACCGCCACGGCTCTGGTCGGCGTAGGAGATCTTGACCGAGTCACCGATCTTGAGGTCGCCACCGTCCAGCGGTTCCAGCCCGACGATGGTCTTGAACAAGGTGGTCTTGCCCACGCCGTTAGGACCGATGACGCCGACGATGCCGTTCCTGGGCAGTGTGAACGAAAGCCCGTCGATCAGGGTCCGGTCCTCGAAGCCCTTCTGCAGGTTCTTCGCTTCCAGGACCAGGCCACCCAGACGCGGTCCCGGCGGAATCTGGATTTCCTCGAAGTCGAGTTTCCTGGTGCGGTCAGCCTCGGCTGCCATTTCCTCGTACCGGGCCAGACGGGCCTTCGACTTGGTCTGGCGACCCTTGGCGTTGGAGCGGACCCACTCAAGTTCCTCGCTGAGGCGCTTGGCTTGCTTGGCGTCCTTCTTGCCCTGGATTTCGAGGCGGGCGCGCTTCTTCTCTAAGTACGTGGAGTAGTTGCCTTCATAGGGGTAAAGGCGGCCTCGGTCTACTTCACAGATCCACTCGGCGACGTGGTCGAGGAAGTAGCGGTCGTGGGTGATGGCGAGGACGGCGCCGGGGTAGGAAGAGAGGTGCTGCTCGAGCCACAGAACACTTTCGGCGTCCAAGTGGTTGGTGGGCTCGTCAAGGAGCAGGAGGTCGGGCTTCTGCAGCAGGAGCTTGCAGAGCGCCACGCGGCGGCGCTCACCACCTGACAGGACCGTCACGTCGGAGTCGCCCGGCGGGCAGCGGAGTGCGTCCATGGCCTGCTCGAGCTGGGAATCGATGTCCCACGCATCCGCAGCGTCGATGGCTTCCTGAAGGTGGCCCATTTCCTCCAGCAGGGTGTCGTAGTCTGCATCCGGGTTGGCCATTTCCTCGGAGATCGCGTTAAAGCGCTGGATCTTCGAGTAGATCTCGCCCACGCCTTCCTGGACGTTGCCCAGGACGGTCTTTTCCTCGTTCAGGGGCGGCTCCTGCAGGAGGATTCCCACGGAGTAGCCGGGGCTGAGGCGGGCTTCGCCGTTCGACGGTGTGTCGATACCAGCCATGATCTTCAGGATCGTGGATTTACCGGCTCCGTTCGGGCCAACGACACCGATCTTCGCGCCAGGGAAGAACGACATGCTGACATCGTCCAGGATTAGTTTTTCGCCAACGGCCTTGCGAGCCTTGGTCATCGTGTAAATGAATTCCGCCATGCCGTTAAATCTAATGGGTGGCAAGGCATAACTCACATTCGGCCCTGCTAGCGGGAATCCCCGACGAAGCATTTGCCGCTGGCCAACACGGGCAGGACCGACACTGAAACCTGCCCGTCCCTGATCTCACCCATGACGCAGTCCTTGTCCAGCCTGGCCGCGGCCTCGATGGCGTCGACATCCAGTCCCGTCGGCGTCTTGCTCGCGGACACCTCTACGGCAGAGTCGGCGATGCCGGCCGAAACGAGCTGTGATCGCAGTGCGTCTTGTGCCGGTTTGGGGGTTGCCGCGGCAATGGTCTTGAGTACGGACTCCATGGTCTGCTTCAGCGCGGCAGTGCCCGCGCTGAGCGAAGTCGATGCCGAGGGGTTGCCAGCACTGGGTGTGACGGCGGGAGTGGAGCTGGCTGTAGTCGAGGGGGTAGGCGATGAAACCCCAGTGCTTCTTGACACCGTTGGTGCAGGCGCCGTGCAGCCGGACACCAGTCCGGCCAGAAGTAACGGCACCGCAAGCAGCAAACCCGGGCTTCCGGCAGCGTGGCGGCGTCCAGATGGTTTTTGCGGCTTTCCCCTGCTCATCACCCGGCTATTCTGCCATGCGGTACACCACGCGCCGCGCCGCATGGCATCCGCGGCGGCCCCTGTTTCAAGACCGGCTCCATTTCAAGGCCAGTTCCATTTCAAACCTTGGCGTCCACAAGTTCTCCCGTCTCAGTATCAACGAGAACCGACTCATCGCCTTCTCCTGCCGGAAGGATAACTTCCCGCTCGGCTGCGGCACTGCCATCCTCGTCGTCATGCGGGTCGCCTTCCGCATCTTCCTCCGCCGAAGGCCATGGGGTCTCTGGCTCCACCTCGGGGGCGGCGGGCATGGTCTGCGGGCTGTTGCTGCCGGTGGTCCGGATGAAGTTCGCCGAGCCCCACATGAGGTCGTGACCCACCGACTCGGCGACGATTTCGGCGACGTGGTAGATCTTGCCGTCGTGTTCCCATTGCCTCAGCTTCAGTTTCCCGACGACGATGACCCGCTGGCCCTTCTTGACGCTGCAGCCAATGTTTCCCGCTAGATGCCTGAACGCCTGGACGCTGAACCAATTTGTGTTGCCATCCACCCAGACATCATTGGCTCGGTCGAACCTGCGCTCCGTTGAACCGAGCCGGAACGATGCCGTCCGGGTTCCGCCCGGGGTCGTCGAACTTTTGGGTTCCGTGGCAACGAATCCCCGGACAGTGATGATGTCATTCATGGTCTTGTCCTAACGTGAGTTGAGCTGCCTGTCTGGCTCTCCCAGCTTCGCGTGCCGCGAACGCCCGCGGGAGTACCAAATCCACGTATGTGGATAGCCCTGTTCTTACGCGGATTGTGGAGGACAAGTTAGACGCAGAATGGGGCGCCGCCCACAAGGACCGGCGGGGTTTTTGAAAATACGGAACCGCCATCTAAATTGGGTACGATCGCCCAGTCTCGGGCCTGCTCTTTGGGGGACAGATCGTGAAAATTACTCTGGCTAGAAGTGCGTCCTACGTGGGCGCCCTTATTTTGCTGACGCTGGTGTCGTTCTGGCGGATCCCAGCAACGGCCCAAGGCGTCGTCTGGGCGGAAGACGGCGCGGTGTTTCTCACGGACGCTTTGAACCCGACCCGGACTTTCACGCCGATCCGGCCCTACGCAGGCTATCTCCACGTCGTCCCCCGCCTCGCAGCCGAGGTGGTTGTCCGGTTCTTCGCACTTGAGGACTACGCTATTGCGCTTACTGTATTGGCTTGCGCGGCTGTGGCCGGCGTCGCCCTCATGACGTACCACTGCGCCCAAGCCTTGACCAGCAACACCTGGATCCGCGTAGCTTGGGCCGCGGTTCCCATTTTCGTGAACGTCGGCGCTTTTGAGACTCTTGGAAACTTCGCGAACCTGCACTGGTACCTGCTCTGGCTCACTCCCTGGCTATTGATGAAACCGGCAAAGTCCAAACTCGAGGGAGGCATGCTTTTTGTCGTCGCGGCCCTCGCCTCCTTGACCGAGATCATCTCGATTGTCTTTGTTCCGCTCTTCCTTCACCGGCTGAGGGACAAAAACATGTGGGCCGCCCGCGCGGGTCTCAGCCTGGGTCTTGCCTGCCAGGTTATTGCGACGGTGACGCATCCTCGAACAAGCGGCGGCGCGAGCTACCAGCTTGACCCCTGGTCCCCGGTTTACGGGTGGTTCATCAACACCGCAGGACCCATCGTCTACGGCACCGCGTCCGGTGTCATGCAACAAATCGTGAACTTCGGAGCTGCTCCGATGATCGTGGCCTCCCTCCTCGTCCTCGCCGTCCCGGTGGCTGTCCTGATCTTGGGCTCTGCGCGGGAGAAATGGCTGGCCGCGTTCTTCATCACGGCCTCGATGGTTGTTTGGGTTGCCTGCGTCGCTTCGAACCCGGCACCGTACCTGGACTACGCAACCTTCTCGGCGGCGGATTGGCCCGCCAGGTTCGTGTTTGGGAGGTACTCGGTAGTGCCTACGATGTTCGTCCTCGCCACGGTTCCGTTGCTTGCTTCCGCGTTGGCAAGGTTTGGGCGTGCTGCACCCATTGCGGCACTCATGGCTTTCTCGCTTCTCTTGGCGTCGATGTACTTCCCGCCCTCGACGTCCAGAAACAATGGTCCTGTCTGGGCCGAGCACGTCCGCACCGCGCGCAATCTCTGTGCACCCGCGTCCGATACCGACTTCTACGATATTCCGACCTCTCCTGTATTTTTCAAAGGCATAGTACGAATCCCCTGCCCGGTCCTGAAGGCCCGGCAATCCTCCTGAATTGTTGGCTAGCCAAACCCAGCGATACACTTGGGTGCGGTTCCAGCCCCAGTAGCTCAGAGGATAGAGCAGCGGCCTTCTAATCCGACGGTCGGGGGTTCGATTCCCTCCTGGGGCACTTGTGTGATGAGTCGAGACATCCTTCATGGATGAGTTGGGCCATCGGTTACACCCCGGTCTTCGGACCGGGGTGTTTTTCATTCTCTGCGTCCAACTGAGGCGGGCAGGGCGTCAGGTATCTAGGCTGGTCGGATGAGAAACACTTCCGAAGCCATCATCACGGGCCCCGCAAGCTGGCCGGATGTCGAAAGGCTATTCGGCGTCCGCGGCGAGCCTTCGCGCTGTTGGTGCCGGTGGTTCGCTCTCGCCGGTCAGGATTGGAAGAACACTCCCCCCAAGGCACGGAAGGAACAGCTCAAAGCCAAATTCGACGACGGCCCCGAACCTGGCGTCCTCGCTTTCCGGGGCGGCGAAGCAGTGGGCTGGTGCGCGGTGGAGCCGCGCCAGTGCTATCCGCGCATCGAACGATCCCAAGTCCTCAAGGCCGCAGGAACGGGCGGCCTGGAAGGCGCGGAAGTTTGGTCGGTGAGCTGTTTCGTGGTTTCTCCCGGCCACCGCCGGAGCGGGGTGGCCGGCGCATTGCTGGAGGCCGCCGTCGGGCATGCCTTCGCGCATGGCGCCGACATCGTGGAAGGCTACCCCGTTGATCCGTCGCTTCGGCCCAAGGCCGGTCCGGCCGATCTCTACCAGGGAACTGTGAAGTTGTTTGGGGCGGCCGGCTTCTCCACGGTTTCCACGGCGGTGCCCGGAAGGGCGGTCATGCGCCTGCGGCGCTGACTTCCCGGTCCCGTATGCCGAAACTACCCAGCTAGGGCAACGTCAAGACAAGCGGTCCATCCGCGGTGATCGCCACGGTATGTTCGCTGTGCGCAGCACGGCGGCCGTTGGCCGAGCGCAAGGTCCACTGATCGTCGTCGTGGTAGTAGTCGTCGCTGCCGCCCAGGATCAACATCGGCTCGATGGCGATCACCAAGCCGTCCACGAGCTTCACGCCGCGGCCGGGCCGCCCCATGTTCGGCACGCTCGGCTCGGCGTGCATGGTCCGGCCAATGCCGTGCCCGCCGTGATCGGCGAGGATCCCGTAGCCGCTGCGCTTGGCTTCTCCGCCAACGGCGTACGCAAGGTCGCCCATCTTGTTTCCAATCCGGGCAGCGTCGATACCGCGGGCGAGGGCGGCGTCGGTGGCATCGATCAATTCCTGGTCCACCGGATCCGAGGTGCCCACAATGAAACTGACTGCCGCGTCCCCGCACCAGCCCTCCACGAAGGCCCCGCAATCGACGCTCAACAGATCGCCATCCTGCAACACATACCCGTCCGGGATGCCGTGCACCACGGCGTCGTTGACGCTCGTGCAGATGACCCCTGAAAAGGGCGTGGACGCCCACCGCGGGCGGTAGTTCAGGAACGCCGGCTTAGCTCCGGCGGCCTCCATGAAAGCGGCTGCAACCTCGTCCAGTTCCTTGAGCGACACGCCAACCCCGGCGTGCGAACGAACCGCCGAAAGCGTGTTGGCAACCACCCTTCCGGCTTCGCGCATGAGCGCAATCTCTTCTGGCGTCTTCACCATGGACATCAAAGGCCTCCAAGCATCAAGAAGAGGGGGCCGGACCGGCCACCGGACAAACCCTTCCACCCACTCTATGGGCACCATCAGCCCGGTCAACAGGGTTGCGCGTCCGCGCCGGCCCACGGGTGTCCTAAAGTCGCCGTATGGAACACCGAAGAATCGCCATCATCCGTGAACGCCTGCAGGCAGAGGCAGACCCGGACCGCGCGAAGGCGGCACAGGCCTACATGAAATCGTCCATGCCTGTCCTCGGTGTCAGGGTCCCCGTAGTCCGTCGCATTGTCCTCGCGACCGCGAAGGAAATCCCTTTCGGGTCCCCTTCCGAACTTCGTGACAATGTCCGGCTGCTGTGGCGGGAAGCCACATGGCGGGAAGAACGCTACGCGGCCATCGATCTGACCTCGCTCAAGTCCGTGGCCAAGGATCTGGAGATGCTGCCGCTGTACGAAGAAATCATCCGGACCGGCGCATGGTGGGACTTCGTTGACGGTGTCTCCGACCGTATTTGCGCCCTTCTGCAACACCACCGAAGCACGCTGACCCCGCTCTTGCGGACATGGGCAAGCGACGAGGACTTCTGGATCCGTCGGGCGGCCATCACCTCCCAGCTCAAGGCAAAGTCGGCCACGGACCAAGAACTTCTGGCCGCGGCACTTGACGCCAACCTTGCCGACCAGGAGTTCTTCATCAGGAAGGCAATCGGCTGGACCCTGCGGGAGTACGCCAAGACCGATCCTCAATGGGTGCGGAGCTACGTTGAAAGCCGGAGGACCAGGCTCAGCCCGCTATCCCTGCGTGAAGCCATGAAACACCTCGGCTGAATCCGGTTCAGGACTTCGGCTTGAGCTTCAAAATCCCGCGACGCGGGCGGAACAGCACGTGGGTCTTCTTGTCAAAGAACACCAAGTAGGCGATGAAAGAAACCGCAATGGCAATGGCCACTCCGCGTACCACCTCGATGGGGATCCACTGGAAGACACTCAATTGGTCTGTCAGGGCAATAAGGGTGAAGAACGCCGTCAAATAGAAGACCGTCCGGAGCTGGGCGCCGTCCGCGACTCCCGTCACGGTGAAGAACACCAGCAGCCACACCATGTACCAAGGCTGAATCACAGGCGCCAGGACGACGACAGCGGCGAATGCCCAGGCCATCCGGCGAAGCACAGTCTTGTTGAACTCGGGTTCGTCGTCGAGCGGCGCGGGCATGCCGATTCCGCGGCCGGGGGTCCGAACGGCGAGCCAGACGATGGCAAGCGCCGAGACCGCCGTTCCGGCAGTCTGGATAACATCCGTCACCGGAACGCCTGGACCGCCGAAAAGTCCGACGACGAATCCCACCGTGTGTGCCAGCAAACCCACCGGCGCGTACCAGATCCAGACGGCGCCCGGAGTCTGCAGGGCGCCAAGCCAGCCAAAGCCCAGGCCATTCACCAGTCCTGCGGCGGCCAGCAAGCCTAAGGACAAACCCAAGGTGGCCGTCCAACAGAGCATTCTGCGGCCCCAACCGGCACGGGCACCGGCCCACAGCAGCCCCGCAAAAGGCAAGGCAATCAAGGTAATCGGCTTGATGGCGATCGAGGCCGTGATCAGCACGATTCCCAACACAGGCCGTTTTACCGAGGCGAAGTACAGTCCGGCAACAACCAGTCCCAGCATCAAGGAGTCATTGTGCGCGCTGGCGATGAAGTTGATCAGGAGGACCGGGTTGAGGACGCCAAGCCAGAGCGCACGGTCCGGGTTCACGCCGTGGAGCGCGGCCAGACGGGGAACGTAGACAGCGAGCAGGATGACACCGGCTAGGGCAGACAGGCGGAAGGGAATCAAAGCAAGCTCGGGGACGCTTGCGCTCACCCACACGGCACCTTGTTCGATCCAGAGCCATAGCGGACCGTAAGGCGTAGGTGCTTCCGTCCATAATTTGTCGGGCCCGAGTGAAAAGTAGTTGCTCAGGGCCGAGATGCCGTTGGTGTATGGGTTCAGGCCCTGCTCCATGAGCCGGCCTTGGCCGATGTAGGCATAAGCGTCCCTGCTGAACAACGGCAAACTGAACATCATCGGGAGTGCCCACATCCACAGTGCTCGCCGCAGCACCGGACGCGAGGACGGGTTCCATCCGCCGATCCGCTGGGCAATGCGCAGCCAAGAGCGTAGGAGCAGGAGTGCACCGAGGCAGAGCATCACGGTGCAAAGGATCACGCCAACCGGAGATGTCCTGGCCATGATGAAAACAGGAGTACGGATCAAGGCGCTGCTGCTGGCCAGCCAGCCGACGCCGATCGAGCCTGCCACCATGAGCAACGACCCGACGAACCCTTGGAGGATCGCCGTCCTCGCCGCTTTGGCTATCACGGTGCCGTGTACCGGGGCGTTGGAATCGCCAAGCGCCTCTGGATGAGCCAACGAACTCCCCACCTCACGCTCACGAAACTTCGACGTCACCATCAAACAAAATCCTGTCCGGTTCCCTGCCGCATCCGGGCCAAAGTGGCACTTCCGGATGCCATGGATTATTGCAACTGTAGCATCGCCACCCTTGGCTTCCCGGGGCCAACCGGACCATCGGTCGGCCTGCGAAAGTGGCCTGAGATAGAATGGATGGGGCTCTGGCGGCTCCGGGCCGCTGCGCCTTACGGCACCCTGTGACGATTACTACCTGACAAGGATCCTCCCATTTCCACGGACTCATTCTTCAGCGCGCTCACACGGTTCCGTCATCGGGTTCTTCCCCCTTCGCTGGAGGCAAGGCTCAATTCCCCCAAAGGCCTGCTTGTAGGCTTCTGCGTCGTGCACTTGGTCTTCCTGGTGTTCGCGCTGATCCTTTCCCTGCGCGGCGAGGCCTTTAGCGACACTTTCATCTACCGGGACTGGACCTCCGCCGGGTTCCGGGATGAGAACCTCAGCGGCGGCCCCAGCCCGTGGGTCTACCCCGTTCTCGCCTTGGTGCCTATGGCGATCGCAGGCTTGGCCGGACCCGGTCCGTTCTTCTTTCTCTGGGTGCTCATGATCACCGTGCTCAACGGCGTCGCTCTAGCCAAGCTCACCGGACGGGGCCGCCGTCACGAGGCCATCCCGGCGGGATGGTGGTGGCTGGTCTTCGTCTTCATCATGGGTTGGCTTGGATTCGCCCGGGTGGACGGATTGACTGCCCCGATCGTGCTGATCGCCTTGGCATACGGCGTATCACACCCTTTCATTGCCTCGACCCTCCTGAGCATTGCCACGTGGATGAAGGTTTGGCCGGCCGCCGTCATGCTTTCGTTGTTCACCGTGGTCAAGCAGCGAACCAAAGTGGTCGCTGCCGGAATTCTGACCAGCGTTTTGGTCATCGCCCTCACGGCGGCAGTGGGTCAACTGCCGCGGCTCCTCAACTTCCTGACCCAGCAAGGCGATCGTGGCATGCAATTGGAAGCCACCTTCACCACTCCTTGGTTGTGGCTGTCAGTCCTCCACGTGGGTGACTCGAGGATGTACATGAACACGGACATCAACTCGATGCAAGTGGATGGCCCCGGCACCGCCTTCATGTCCTTCCTCATGCAGCCGCTTCTCGCCCTGGCCGCGATCCTGGTGGCGGCCCTGACCTTCTGGGCACTCCACAACGGCAAGCGAACCGGCGGGGCGGACCGCACCGAACTGTTGTTGGCTGGATCCCTGACGATGGCCACGGCTTTCGTCGTGTTCAATAAGGTCGGGTCACCCCAGTTCATGGTGTGGCTCGCGCCTGCAGTCGCCGTCGGGCTTGCCCACAGCTGGAAAGAATGGCGGGTGCCTGCGGCGATGCTCATCGCCATCGGGGTGGCCACATACTTCATCTATCCCCTCTTCTATGACGCACTCAGCCACAACAACCCCTTCATGGCACTGGTTTTGACGGTGCGAAATGTCCTGCTGGTGGTCCTGTTCTGCTGGTCCGTTCGCCGCCTGTACCTTTTGGGCAAGAAGATCCCGGCCAACGAACCGGCCGCCGCTGCCAAGGAGTCCTGAGATTTCCGTTCGATTCTTTGATGGGCTGGCCCGCGTGCGCGACGCCGCCCTGCCGCCTGCCGCCGTCGCCTGGTTCGGCCGTCCATCCAGCGTATGGTGGGGTTTCGCCGCGATCCACGTGTATTTCCTCGGCTGGATGGCAAGCTTCTTCCTGGCCGGAAACACGTTCAGCGATACTGAGCAGTACCGTCAATGGGCGATGGCCGGCTACAACCCCGCGGATCTCCACGGAGCCATCAGCCCTTGGGTTTACCCGGTGCTTGCCCAGATTCCAATCTTCCTGGCCAACATCGCGGGCCCGGGTCCTTACCTGCTGGTGTGGACGTTGATCATCACTGCGCTCAACGCCGCCGGCTTGTTCGTCCTGACCCGCGGCCCGCGCAGGACAACGGGAATTGCCCCTGCTTGGTGGTGGCTGTTCTTCACCGCCTTCATGGGCTATCTCAGCTTCGCCCGGGTGGAGGGCATCACGGCACCCATCGTGTTGGTCGCCCTGCTGTATGCGGCCACGCGACCTGTGGCAGCCGGTATCCTTCTCAGCATCGCCACATGGATCAAAGTCTGGCCAGCCGCCGTTCTGGTACCCATCATCATCGCAAGCCACCGCAGACTGCGGATCATCGCCTGCGGCGCCGGCGTCACTGCCGCCGTCGCACTGGGCACCTACCTTTCGGGCGGCCTGCCGCATATCCTCGACTTCTTGACCAACCAGGGCGAACGCGGCATGCAACTGGAAGCCACGTTCTCAACCCCCTGGGTCTGGTTGAGCGTGCTCAATATCGGCGGTTCCAAAATCGCCGACAACGTCGCCATCAATTCCACGGAGGTGTATGGGCCGGGAGCCAACGTGGCAGCGTTCCTGATGCAGCCGCTCTTGGTGCTTGCCGCCGTCGCGGGCTCTGCCCTTTTGCTTTGGGCGCTTCGGCGGGGTGCCGAGCCGGAAGAGTTGTTTCTCGAGGGCGCCCTCATGATGACCACCGCGTTCATCGTGTTCAACAAGGTGGGTTCGCCGCAATTCATCATCTGGCTTGCGCCGGTGGTTGTCGCCGGGCTGACCCACGATTGGAACCGTTGGAGGGTTCCTGCCGCCCTCCTGATGGGGATCGCCATGACGACTTTCGTCATCTACCCGCTGTTCTACACGCCGCTGATCCATGCCAACCCCGTGATGGCGGCAGTGCTCACCACACGGAATGTGCTTTTGGTGGTCCTGCTCTGGTGGTCCGTGCAGCGGACCGTGGAGCTGGGCCGCAAGTCCGGCGCACGAAGCGCTATTCGGAGCGCCTGAGCCGCCGTTCAAGCCTGCGAAGCAGTTGCGTTGGGCTGGAGCGGATCAAGAGTCGGCGTGTGTGAACGTCCAACACCATCAGGTAGACGGTGAATCCCACGGCCACCAGGAAGGCCAGGGAGGACACTTTGACGTTCAATTCCACGAAAGACAACACCGAAATCTGGTCCTGCGCGCCAAAGGCAACGAAAAACGTGACGGCGACATAGAGGGACTTGATCTGCCAGTCGTCCCTGATGCCCGTGACCGCGAGCAGCGGGATGAACCACAGGATGTACCACGGCTGGATAATCGGCGAAAGCATGACGACGGCGGCAAACGCGAGGGCGGCGCGCCGCACCAGCCGTGAATAGTCGCCGCGGAACATCAGGACAACCACCAACCCGATTCCGGCCCACTTCATGAGGGTCCGGAGCCCAGTGGCCACGGTGGAGCCCGGCAAGCCCAGGAGATTGGCGATCACCTCGACCTGCTGGCCGAGGAAGCCCGAAGGCGAATATCCCGTATAGCCCGGTGTGGGATCGAGGATGGCCCAGACCCATCCAAAGCCAAGGTTGTAAGGAATTCCGCTCACTGCCAGGACGGCGAAGCTGATACCCGCCGTCGCGCCCCAGAACAGGAACTTGCGGGCCCAGCTCGCGGCAGGACCAGCCCACATGAGGCCTATGAAAGGCAAGAGGAGAACGGTGATCGGCTTGATGCCGATGGAAGCGGTCACCAGCAGAAGCCCGGTGATATGGCGACCGGTGGCTGCAAAGTACATTCCGGCCACCGCCAGGCCCACCATGAGGGCATCGTTGTGGGCACTGGCGACGAAGCTGATGAGAAAGAGCGGGTTGGCCACGGCGATCCACAACGCACGGCCGGGGTTGATCCCGTGGAGTTCGGCGAGCCTGGGAACATACACCACACAGAGCACCACCCCCACGGTCGCAAGCACCCGAAAGAGCAGAACGGAAAAGTCGGGCTGGGCGTCGGTGATGCCCACAACCCATCTGGCAAGCCACAGGAAGTAGGGTCCGTACGGCGTCTTGGCTTCAGCCCAGGCAGGATCGGCGCCCAGGGAAAACCAGTTGCTGAGCGTGGAAATGCCGGCCGTGTAAGGGTTCTGGCCTTCCAGCACCAGCCTGCCCTGGCCGGTGTAGGCGTATACGTCGCGCGAATAGATGGGCACGGAGAACATGAGGGGAGCCGCCCACGCCGCAACGGCGACAACCACGGACCTGAGCGAGCCCGGCCCCCAGTCCTTGAGCCTTTGCCCGAGCCTCAACCATGACCTGACCAAAAGCATGGCCCCCGCCGTCAGCAGGATCGTGGAGGTCGTCACGCCCCAACCTTCGGTGCGCAGGGCGATGACAAGGGGGTGCCTGAACATGGGCGAGCCGTTGGCGATCCAGCCGGCTCCGATTGAGCCGACGAAGATCATCAGGGATCCAAAAAAACCTTGCCAGACAGCCACGTAGGCCTTGATCTGTCCGGGGATGCCGACTCCGATGTGCGCGGCATCCGGGGAGTAGAGCCCGGCGGCGGCCTTCTCTGACGGCACCGCAGGTTCCTTTGCCTCATCCCGGCTATTTGAGGTGCCCACGCCCGTTCCGCCTGCCGTCATGATATTCCAGTCCCTACGTACATTGGTCCAGCTCATCGATGCAGGCAACAACCGCTCGACAACGGCCCAGTTTACCAGCCGCGGTACGCCGCAGGGGCGGAATGGAGCGCCCCGCCACCCTTCCCATGCGCCTGAACGGTAGGCTGGTCGGGTGCCTATTACTAATGAACGCATCGTCTGGATCGACTGTGAGATGACCGGTCTCGACCTGGTGAACGACGCCCTGATCGAGGTTGCGGCCTTGGTCACCGATTCGGAGCTGAACATCCTGGGTGACGGCGTCGACGTCGTCATCAAACCCGAAGACGCCGCACTTGAACAGATGAACGACTTCGTCCGCGACATGCACACCCGCTCGAAACTCCTGGATGAACTCCCGCACGGCAAGACCATGGCCGAAGCCGAAGCGATCGTCCTGGAGTACATCGAGAAGTGGGTACCGGATCCGAAGAAGGCCCCGCTGGGTGGCAACTCAGTCGGAACCGACCGGATGTTCCTCGCACGGGACATGCCCAACATCGTTGAACACCTCCACTACCGGGTCATCGATGTGAGCACCATCAAGGAACTCTCGCGCCGATGGTTCCCCCGCGCCTATTTCCAGTCCCCCGCTAAACACGGCGGCCACCGCGCGCTTGGCGACATCAGGGACTCCATCGACGAACTGCGCTATTACCGGGAGGCAGTGTTCGTCCCGGCTCCGGGTCCCGATACGGCCACAGCGCAGAAGATTTCCAAGCAGATCGCAGCCGGCCCGGAGACTCCGGAGGACACGTGATCTGAGGCACCTTTTCGGGAAATTTCAGCCAAACGGTCAAAAGTGGCAAAACCACCCCTCAAGACGGGGTATAGTTTTTGTCGTTGCCTTCGCAGCTAACGGGTCATTCCGAAAGCGCAAAAGGCTCATGGTGGGCGTAGCTCAGTTGGCAGAGCGCCTGGTTGTGGTCCAGGAGGTCGCGGGTTCAACCCCCGTCGCTCACCCTCATGAGGTCGGTAGCAGTTTATCGATCGCAGCCAAAGGCCGTACTGGTTATCCAGTGCGGCCTTTGCTTTGTTCCGGCCGATTCCGGCCATTCCAGACCCGAGAACCAGAGGAACACCTGACATGACCGTCCTGCCAGTCACCATCTGGGGCGAACCCGTGCTTCACCGCCGGGCGAGCGAGGTGGAAGTGTTCGACGACGAGCTGCGCACCTTGATTGCCGACATGTTCGAAACGAACGAGGCGGCCAACGGCGTCGGTCTGGCGGCACCCCAGGTGGGGGTGGGCAAGCGGATCTTCATCTTCAAATACGCAAACGACGACGACGCTCCGGACGAAGGCGTCCTGGTGAACCCGGTCCTCACCCTCTCCAAGATCCCTGGCGCCCTTCCCGATCCCGAGGAAGACGTCGAAGGCTGTTTGTCCTTCCCAGGGGAGCACTACCCCCTGCAGAGGGCCGATTGGGCCCGCGTCCAGGGCTTCGACGGCCACGGCCAACCGGTGGATTTCGTCGCGACCGGTTGGTTCGCGAGGGTCATGCAGCACGAATTCGACCACCTCGACGGCAAGCTCTATGTGAACCGCCTGGTTGACCGATACGCCAAGAAGGCGATGAAGCAGGCCAAGAAGAACGGCTGGGGAGTGCCCGGGCTGAGCTGGATGCCAGGTGTCGACCCGGACCCCTTCGGTCACTGAGCGATGACGGGCGTCGCGCAGGACGAATTGTTCACGCTTCTCGACATCCAGGGCGAGGACGCTTTTGAGTGTGCCTCGCTGCTGGCGTCACCTCCTGGAGACGGCACCCGACGGGCCCTTGCCAGCCTTGACGCCCGTCTGGGCGTCTTTCCGAGCACGTCCGCCTCCGCCGATGGCTGCACGGAAACGGACTGGATCGAGGCGCTCCTGCGCTTTGCGCCTGTAGTCCACGGCCATCATCTTTCCCTTGGCATTCCGCCGGAATCGTCCGCCGCGATCCTGGCCGATGTGGGACTGAACCTTCGAATCAACCGAAGGGTCCATGGTCGCTTCGGCTTGGACACGTGGGCATGGCTGACCCTCCACATGGCCGGAAACATCTTCCGTATCGGCCGCCTGCAATTCCACCTTGTCCGCAGCGACGAGGAAGGCTCCGCCGCCGCAAGTGACTCCTGGGTGCTGGGTGTGCACATCCCCGAGGATGGCGGCCTGTCCCCTGCCCTCGTGGACACGAGCTTCAGCCAGGCCAGGGAGTTCTTCGACCGTTACTTCCCGGACAAAGCGGTCTCCGTGGCGAGCTGCGACTCCTGGATGCTGGACCCCTACCTGGCCCGGAAACTCCCGCACAGCAACATCGCCGCTTTTGCCCGCCGATTCACCCTGGACCGCTGCTCAGACGCTCCGGGCGACGCTGTCTATTTCACTTTCCGGCAGCGCGGCATGGAAAACCTCGATCGGCTCCCCCGCGAGACCTCGCTTCAGCGGGTGTTGCTGGAGAGGATCGACGACGGCGGGGTCTGGCAACTTGGACACGGCCACCTGGTGCTTCCCGCAGCACGGAGCACCCCGGCCTGAAGCGGCCACCTCGCGGCCTCAGTTGGCTACGTCGCCCTGATGGTCCGCTGGCCGGAGCACGAGTCCAGGACGCGCTTCATGGCGTCCTTCTCCGCCTGGGTGACCCAGAGCCGGTACGCGGCTTTGACGGAAACCTGCCGCGCGACGTAATGGCAGCGAAAGCCCTTGTTGGCAGGGAGCCAGCTCGCGGCGTCGCTCGCGCCTTTCTTGACGTTGGCGGGCCCGTCGACGGCAATCAGGTTGAGGGGGTCATTGGCGAGGCTTTGGCGCTGTTTGGCGGGGAGCTGCTGGGCCCCCTTCTGCCAGGCGTCCCCGAGAGCCACCACATGGTCGATCTGTACGGCTGAGCTGGTTTCGGAGCCCCTGCGGAAATGGATGTCTTCGCCGATGTACGGCTCACGCAGTTCCCCGGACGCGATCCTGCATTTCGAGCCTGCCGTGAACTCCGCTGCCGTAAGATCCCGCCTCAGGATGTCGTTCCTGGTATCGCAGCCGTTCCGGTCGACGTCGAGCCACGCCTGGCCGAATTCATTGCGGTCGTAGTTGTCCTTGGCGGCGCGCCCCTTCACGGGAAGTGCCTCCAGGGCATCAGCCGCCAAACCGAGGGGCACCGGCTGAACCGATTCCACCGGCTTCATCCACTCCGGGTCGAAGACTGGAGCTTCCGTTGGCCCGTTGACCGGGCCCTGTCCCACTGAGAACTGGCCGTCGGTGAAGAACCACCCGACGCCGGTAAGCCCACCCGCGATGATGAGAATCACCAGTACCCAGGCCTGCCGGGAGTGGCGGCGGGCACGTCGATAGGCGGCCCAGGTGGTGCTCAAGGGATTGCGTCCTTTCGGGCAGGAATACGTCCCTTGAGACTAGTTCAGGCGCTGTTCGCCGACGCTGATATCCACAGTGTGGAGGACAAGTCACAGTGTCGGAACAATCACAGCGCAAGCTGCAGGGGCGGCTTACTGCTCCCTGGTGACACGCTTCAGGTCTTCGGCGGCCAGCTCGAGAAGCGACCCCAATTGGATGACCCGCTCCTCGGAGATGTCACCCGCTGCATGTGCGGCCTTGGCTTCGTCGAGAAGCCGCTGGGCTTCCTTGAGGTTGGCGCGCGCTACGTCCAGTGCGTGTTCCAGGGTTGTTTCGTGTTCCAGAATCTTTTCGCTTTCCATGCGTCCATTCTGGTCAGGTTTCCCGGCTGATACCAGCGCATCAGCCGGGAATACCCTGTGTCTTTCCTGGCCTCGGCCTAGGCCGCTAGACGCCGGCGGGCTCCAACGTTGCCTTGGGTTCAAGGTTCACCGCGACGCCGCGTGCCGGGAACGACGGCGGGTTCACGCCGGCCATTTCTTCCATGACGCGGACCACCTGGCAGGAGTAGCCGAATTCGTTGTCGTACCAGACGTAGACCACGAGGTGATTGTCGGTGGCGATCGTGGCGAGGCCGTCCACGATGCCTGCACGGCGGGAGCCCACGAAGTCCGTGGAGACGACCTCGGGTGAGTCGATGAAGTCGATCTGCTTGCGCAGCTCCGAGTGCAAGGACATTTCACGAAGGTAGTTGTTGACCTCGTCCTTCGTGGTTCCCTTTTCAAGGTTCAGGTTCAGGATGGCCATCGACACGTCCGGGGTAGGAACGCGGATCGCGTTGCCGGTCAGCTTGCCCTGCAGTTCCGGAAGGGCCTTCGCCACAGCCTTGGCCGCACCCGTTTCGGTGATGACCATGTTCAGGGCGGCCGAGCGGCCGCGGCGGTCACCCTTGTGGAAGTTGTCGATCAGGTTCTGGTCGTTCGTGAACGAGTGCACGGTTTCCACGTGGCCGTGGATGACGCCGAACTTGTCGTTGAGGGCCTTGAGCACCGGGGTGATGGCGTTCGTGGTGCAGGAAGCCGCAGTGACGATCGTGTCCGAGTCCTCGATGGAGGAGTGGTTGATGCCGTGGACGATGTTCTTCAGCTCGCCCTTGCCCGGAGCCGTGAGCAGCACGCGGGCCACACCCTTGCTCTGCAGGTGCTGGGAGAGGCCTTCGGCGTCGCGCCAGCGGCCCGTGTTGTCCACCACCAGGGCATCCTTGATGCCGTAGGCCGTGTAGTCGACGGTGGAGGGGTTGTCCGAGTAGATGACCTGGATCTGGACGCCGTTGGCCGTGATCGTGTTGGCGGCCTCGTCCACGCGGATGGTGCCCTCGAAGGAACCGTGCACCGAGTCGCGACGCAGCAGGCTGGCGCGCTTGACGAGGTCGTTCTCGGCGCCCTTGCGGACCACAATCGCACGCAGGCGCAGGCCGTGGCCGCCGCCGGCCTTTTCGATCAGGAGGCGGGCCAGCAGGCGGCCGATGCGGCCGAAACCGTAAAGCACGACGTCGGTGCTGGTCCGGTCGTCCGCGCCGCGGCGCCCGACAACCTCGGCAAGCTCGGCGCGGAGGAAGTCTTCCAGGGGCGTGCCCGCGGCCTCGGCCTTGTACTTCTCGTTCAGGCGGGCGATATCGATCGCAGCAGCCCCGAGGTCAAGTCCGGCCAGGATGTTCAGCAGCGGCGCGGTCTCTTCGAGACGGAGTTCGTCCTTGCTCATCCGGCGCGCGAAACGGTGGGCTTTCAGGATGTTCATCGACGACTTGTTGATCAAGCTGCGCCCGTGGATGCTCGTCACCACGTTGTTCTCACGGTACAGCCGGCCGATCACCGGAATCATGGCCTCGGCCAGCGCTTCGCGGCCCATCCACGTATCAAGACAAGAATCTGATGACTGGCTCACAGAACTACCTTCCTAGGGTCAGCTACATACGTCCTCGTACGTAGATGGCGGCCGCCCGGAGTAATCCTGCGGCACTGGCATCGGCGGGACTTCGGTCTGCCCGGACACCTTGAACGCTGCAAAGAAAAACCGCCGGCTGCGAACGCAGAACCGGCGGTGGAACTTCTACGTTCACTGTCCATTCTAAGGTCTGGCACGGGACGACTTGGCCGCCGGAACGCGTGAAATCACTCACATAGGCGAAGGGATGGGTTGACCGATACGCCGGGTTCTGTCCTCCCTGCCGTTGCCGGCGAAGGAGTGGCGACCATCCATCTACGAACGCCGTTGCCGACGCTCTCCAGCGGCCTACCCGGACACTCGGGCGAGCAGCCCTCGATCGTGCCCTGTCTGGCCTTGCTCCGGGTGGGGTTTACCTAGCCTCCCTGGTCACCCAGGGAGCTGGTGGTCTCTTACACCACCGTTTCACCCTTACCTGCTGCCTGCCTGTGCTGGCACAAGCAGACGCGGGCGGTCTGTTCTCTGTGGCACTAGCCTGCGGGTTACCCCGAGTGGGCGTTACCCACCACCCTGCCCTGTGGAGCCCGGACGTTCCTCGAGCCACTCACGTGGCGCGCGGCCGCCTAGTCAACCCATCCGCCCTACAGTCTACCGGCGTCGGGCCCTGCGCATTTCCGGACGGCACTGCCGGAAGGTACCGCTAGGCAGCTGGCGCCTGTATTACTGGCAATACAGCTAATATCGACTGGTGCTGATTCTGCTGCCGCCCTCCGAAGGCAAGACCCCCGCTGAGAAAGGCTCCGCCGTCGAATGGGAGTCCCTGAGCTTTCCGGAACTCAACAGCTACCGGGCCAAAGTGCTCGACGCGCTGGGCCTGGTCAGCGCGCACGAGGACGCCCTCGCCTTATTGGGGGTGGGCGCGTCCTTGAGGGACGACGTCGAACGCAATACCCGGCTCCACGCCGAACCCGCGGCCCCTGCCCATCAGGTGTATTCCGGTGTCCTCTACGACGCGCTTGGCTACAAGACCCTGACGCCGGCACAGCGCCGCAAGGCGGTGGAGTCGATCCTTGTGGTGTCCGCCCTGTGGGGCGCCATCGGTTTCGGCGACCACGTGCCCGCCTACCGTTTGTCCATGGGAACCGCACTGCCCGACGTCGGGCGCCTCGCGTCGTTCTGGAAGCCGCAGCTCACGCAGGCCCTCGCCTCGCGGGTGCAGGGCGAACTGCTGGTGGATTGCCGCTCCAGCACATATGCCGCGGCTTGGGCTCCACCGGCGGCGCAAACTGTCTCCGTCAACGTCTTTTCCGAGTCCAATGGCAAACGCACCGTCGTCAGCCACTTCGCCAAGCACACGCGCGGCGAATTGGCGCGTCACTTGCTGAGCCGCCGAGGAAAGGCGCCGGGGACGCCCGAACAACTCCTCAAGGCAGCCTCGGAAATCTGGACGGCGGAGTTGACGGAAGGCACCGCCCGCAAGCCGCACACCCTCAGCATCATCCTCCCCAACTGATATGTAGAAGCTGTTGTCAAGAGGCAGTGGTGAGCGGCTCCCGGTTTTGGTGTCGGGGGCCGCTTTCC
>NZ_JBYSXD010000024.1:0-64769 GCF_058781865.1 Arthrobacter sp. FW306-1B-F12A | reverse complement strand
AGCCCACCCCTTCCCCTATATCTCCGGGCTTTCCCTCAACCTGGCCGTGATTGTCCGCAATCCGGTAAGCGACAAGGAACTGTTCGCCCGCGTCAAGGTCCCGGACCAGCTCCCGCGCCTCGTCTCGATCGACGGACCGCGTGCCGGCGCGGTCCCGGGCCGGGTGGCACGCTTCATCGCGCTCGAAGAGGTCATCGCGGTGCATCTGGACAAGCTGTTCCCCGGAATGGAAGTCATGGAGCACCACACCTTCCGCGTCACCCGCAACGAGGACGTGGAAGTCGAAGAGGACGACGCCGAGAACCTCCTGCAGGCACTTGAAAAAGAACTGCTGCGCCGCCGCTTCGGCCCGCCCGTCCGGCTTGAGGTCACCACGGACATCAACCCGAACATCCGCGCGCTCCTGGTGCGGGAACTCGGCGTCGAGGAATCCGAGGTCTACTCCGTTCCGGCTCCCCTGGACCTCCGGGGCCTGTCGGTCATCGGCGGAATTGACCGCGCCGACCTCCACTACCCGAAGCACGTGCCCCACACCTCGCGGTACTTGAACGAATCCGAGACATCCAAGGCCGCCAACGTCTTCGCGGCGATGCGCCGCCGCGACATCCTGCTGCACCACCCGTACGACTCGTTCTCGACGTCGGTCCAGGCCTTCCTGGAGCAGGCGGCCGCCGACCCCAAGGTCCAGGCCATCAAGCAGACCCTGTACCGCACTTCCGGCGATTCCCCCATCGTGGACGCACTGATCGACGCTGCCGAGGCCGGCAAGCAGGTCCTGGCCCTCGTGGAGATCAAGGCCCGCTTCGACGAGCAGGCCAACATCTCCTGGGCCCGCAAACTGGAGCAGGCCGGCGTGCACGTGGTGTACGGCATCGTGGGACTCAAGACGCACTGCAAGTTGTCCCTTGTTGTCCGCCAGGAAGTGGATGGCCTCCGCAGGTATTGCCACATCGGCACGGGCAACTACCACCCGCGGACGGCCCGCTACTACGAGGACCTTGGCCTGTTGACCTCCAATGAGCAGGTGGGCGAGGACTTGTCCAAGCTCTTCAACCAGCTCTCCGGCTATGCTCCGAAGTCGACCTTCAAGCGGCTCCTCGTGGCGCCGCGCTCAGTGCGGTCCGGATTGATCGACAGGATCGAGACCGAGATCCGCAACGCCCGGGCGGGAATTGCCGCCAAGGTCCAGATCAAGGTCAACTCCATGGTTGACGAGGCCACCATCGATGCCCTCTACCGCGCATCGCAGGCCGGCGTAAAGGTTGACGTCATTGTCCGCGGCATCTGCTCGCTGCGTCCGGGAGTTCCTGGACTCAGCGAGAACATCACGGTCCGCTCCATCCTGGGCCGCTTCCTGGAGCACTCGCGCGTGTTTGCTTTCGCCAATGCCAACGATCCCGTGGTCTACATCGGCTCCGCGGACATGATGCACCGCAACCTCGACCGCCGGGTCGAGGCCCTGGTGCAGCTCTCCAGCCGCGAAGATACAGCCGAGGTCATGGATCTGCTGCGCCGTTACATGGACCCCGGCACTGCCAGCTGGCACCTCGACAACGAAGGCCACTGGACCAGGTTCCACCAGGCCGAGGACGGCTCGCCGCTTCTGGACATCCAGTCCTGGCTGCTTGCCTCCCGGTCCCGCCAACGTGCAGTTGCCCGGCGGTAGGCAGCGAAAAGTTGAAGAGCGATACACCTATTGCGGACCAGACGGACCATCCGGGGGAGCCGATCGCCGTCACGGCGGCCGGCGCCATTCCTTGGCGCGTCACCAAGGGCACCCTTGAGGTCCTGCTGATCCATCGGCCCAAGTACGACGACTGGTCCTGGCCCAAGGGCAAGCTCGACGCCGGGGAAACCATCCCGGAGTGCGCCGTCCGCGAGATCAGGGAAGAGATCGGCCTCAAGGCTGCCCTCGGGATTCCGCTTCCTCCGACGCACTACCATGTGGCGGCCGGGCTGAAGGTGGTGCACTACTGGGCGACGCAAGTCAACGGGTCCATCATCAAGCCGGACGGCCAGGAAGTGGATGCCTACATGTGGGCCGCGCCGGACAAGGCGGCACGTTTCCTGAGCAACCCGACGGATGTGGGCCCCCTCCAGGCGTTGGCGAAGGCCCACCTCAATGGTGAGCTGGAAACGTGGCCCCTGATTCTGGTGCGCCATGCCAAGGCCAAGCCGCGATCCTCCTGGACCAAGGCAGAGGGCAGCCGGCCGCTGGCCGTGACGGGCCTGCGCCAGGCACTGGCAGTCGAACGGCTTCTGGGCGTGTGGAAGCCGCTGCGGATCGTGAGCAGTCCCTGGGCCAGGTGTGTGTCCACCATCGCGCCTTACGCCAAGTCAGCCGGAGCCAAGGTGAAACTTGTGGAGGCCCTGACGGAACACCATCACCAGCGGAGCCCGAAGAAGACAGCCGCGATCGTCGAGGGCTTATTCGACAAGCAACGCGGGGTTGCGCTCTGCACCCACAGGCCGGCACTCCCCACCGTCCTGAAGACGCTCGGCGAGCGGATGGGCCCCGAGCTTCACGAGATGCTGCCGGCCCAGGATCCGTACCTGGCGCCTGGCGAGATGATCGTGTGCCATGTGGCCCGCGGAAACGGCCAGCGCGTAGTTGCCGTGGAACAGATCAAGCCCTTCGATGACTGACTCCAGTAAGCTGGGTGCGTGAGCATCCCAACCCCATATGAAGACCTCCTGCGCGACGTCATGGCCAACGGCACGCACAAGTCGGACCGCACGGGCACCGGCACTCGGAGCGTTTTCGGCCGCCAGCTGCGTTTCGATCTAAGCCAGGGTTTCCCGCTCATCACCACCAAGCGGGTCCACTTCAAATCCCTCGCGCTGGAACTCTTGTGGTTCCTCCGCGGCGAGTCGAACGTGAAGTGGCTCCAAGAGCAGGGCGTCACCATCTGGGATGAGTGGGCAGACGCTGATGGCGAACTCGGCCCGGTGTACGGCGTGCAGTGGCGCAGCTGGCCGACTCCCGACGGCGGGCACATTGACCAGATCGCAGAGCTCATGAAGGGCCTGGCCGCCAACCCGGATTCGCGCCGGCACATCGTTTCGGCCTGGAACGTGTCCGAGATCAAGGACATGGCGTTGCCGCCGTGCCACGCGTTCTTCCAGTTCTACGTTGCCGACGGCAAGCTGTCCTGCCAGTTGTACCAGCGTTCCGCCGACATGTTCCTGGGCGTTCCTTTCAACATCGCCTCCTACGCGTTGCTGACCTGCATGGTGGCCCAGCAGCTGGGCCTCGAGCCCGGCGATTTCGTCTGGACCGGCGGGGACGTCCACGTTTACGACAACCATGTGGAGCAAGTCACCGAACAGCTCTCCCGGGAGCCTTACGAGTACCCGCAATTGCGCTTCGCCCGCAAGCCGGACTCGATCTTCGACTACACCTTCGAGGATTTCGAAGTAGTCGGCTACCGGCACCACCCCGCGATCAAGGCGCCCGTGGCGGTATGAACGCCCAGGAAACTCCCGCCGCGGAGTCGCCTTCCCCCGGGGAGGCCGCGGAAACGCTCAACGGAATCGGCCTCGTGTGGGCACAGACCGGCAGTGGAGTGATCGGCAAAGGCGGGACCATGCCTTGGCACGTTCCCGAAGATTTGCAGCACTTCAGCCGGCTGACAACCGGGCATCCCGTCATCATGGGCCGGAAGACCTGGGAGTCTTTCCCCGCAAAGTACCGTCCCCTGCCCGGCCGCACCAACATCGTGGTGACCCGGCAGCACGGCTGGGCGGACACGCCCGACGCACGTGGCGCCGTCGTCGTCTCCTCGCTTGACGCAGCGCTCCTCGAGTCCCAGTTCGCACCTGGCGGCCAGAACGTCTGGATCATTGGCGGGGGCGAGATTTACCGGCAGTCCATGGACATCGCGAATGTCGCCGTCGTCACGGTCATCGATTCCGACACCGACGGCGACACGTTCGCGCCGGAGTTCGGCGAGGCCTGGAACCTTGAGTCGACAGAGCCGGCTGATGGTTGGCTGACCTCCAAGAACGGCACCAACTACCGGATCGCCACGTGGCGCCGGACGGAAGACTGAGAATGCTGAAGAAACCTGAGACCCTGTTCGTGCTCGGCTACATGTTATTGCCGCTCTTCGCGCTCCTGTCCGCGATCGTCGGGCTCACTATGATCCTGGGCGGCAACAAGATCCTGGGGATCATCGTCCTGGTGGTGGTGACCCAGGTCTTCGCTTTTGGCGCGTTCTACGCCCTGCGCGCCCGCAAGGCGGCCCTGCTGGAAGAGCCCGACGCCGGCAAGTAAGGCTGTGTGCCCTGCCCAAGTAACTCGCAGTTGTTGTCGTTTTGAGCGCCCAAAACGACAACAACTGCGAGTCAGTTGGGTCGTGACGTAACCGACAGCGGCCGGGAGCCGCGAAAGTCTAGACTGGTTCAATGACTACAGCAGCTAATCCGTCCGTTGGACTGGTCGGTTGGCGTGGCATGGTCGGCTCCGTCCTGATGCAGCGCATGCAGGAAGAGGGCGACTTCGCCAACATCAACCCGGTATTTTTCTCCACCTCGAACGCGGGAGGTGCCGCGCCGTCATTCGCCGACGGCGCAGGCAAGCTCGAGAACGCGTTCGACATTGAGACTCTTGCCAAGCTGCCGATTATTGTCACTGCCCAGGGCGGCGACTACACGAAGCAGGTCCACGGCGAGCTTCGCAGCCGCGGCTGGGACGGGCTCTGGATCGATGCCGCGTCCACGCTGCGCATGAACGATGACTCCATCATCGTGCTGGACCCCATCAACCGGGACGTCATCGACGCCGGACTGTCCGGCGGCGTGAAGGACTACATCGGCGGCAACTGCACCGTCTCGTGCATGCTCATGGGGCTCGGCGGCCTCTTCAAGAACAACCTGGTCGAGTGGGGTACCTCCATGACCTACCAGGCGGCGTCGGGCGGCGGTGCCCGCCACATGCGCGAACTGCTGAACCAGTTCGGCACCCTCAACAACGAAGTCAGCAGCGAACTGGACGATCCTGCCTCGGCGATCCTGGAAATCGACCGCAAGGTCCTGGCGACCCAGCGCTCCGGCGTCGACGCCACCCAGTTCGGCGTGCCGCTGGCCGGCTCCCTGATCCCGTGGATCGACGCCGACCTCGGCAACGGCCAGTCCAAGGAAGAATGGAAGGCCGGGGTGGAAACCAACAAGATCCTCGGCACCGGCAACGGAAAGCCGGGCAAGGACCACGTTGTCATGGACGGGCTCTGCGTCCGTATCGGTGCCATGCGCTCCCACTCCCAGGCCCTGACGCTCAAGCTGCGCGAGGACTTGTCCGTCACCGAAATCGAGAAGCTCCTGGACGCTGACAACGAGTGGGCCAAGGTTGTGCCGAACACCAAGGAAGCCTCCATGGCGGACCTCACCCCGGTTGCTGCCTCCGGCACTTTGGAGATCCCGGTCGGCCGCATCCGCAAGCTCGAGATGGGCCCCGAATACATCAGCGCCTTCACCGTGGGCGACCAGCTCCTCTGGGGCGCTGCCGAGCCGCTGCGCCGCATGCTGAAGATCGCTACCGGCACCCTCTAGCAGTCCTGCTTTCACCAACTAACTCGCAGTTGATGTCGTTTTGAACGCTCATAACGACATCAACTGCGAGTAAGTTGGGTGCCTCAACGCTCCATGAAGCGCAGGTACTTGGCGGCCTGGAGCTCGAAGGACCGTTTGGCCGCTGGTGTCAGGCCTTCCGGGGCGAACGGTTCGGGAACGACGACGGCGGTGCGGCCAGTGCCGCTGCGGGACCAGGTGCCCGCCACTTCGCCGCCGGACACAATCATGCGTTTGAAGACCCCGTTGCCGCCCGGAACGACCTTCTGGAAATGCTCCGGAGGCAGGACAAGGCTGCGGTCCGTATACCCGAGCAGGAATTCATCGAACCCCGGCAAGGCGAGGACGGTCCGCGAGCCGGGAACGCCGTCGTCGAGCAATGCGGCCGTCTCTCGCGACAGCCAATAGGACGTTGCACCAAAGACGAGCTCAACGAGTTGGCTGCGAATAGCCTCGTGGGCTGCCCGGACCTCGGATTTGGGGATCTGGGTCCACCACGCGAAGTCTTGGAGCGTGGCCGGTCCGTGACTGCGCAGATACCTGAGCAGAAATTCGGCAATCCCTTCTTCCCGCCCCAAGATCTTGGATTCCGGAATCCACTCGTCGAAAGCCACGAACAGTTGCTGTCCAAGGGCTTTGCCCGCCGTCCCCGCCGGAGGTCCTTGGACCAGCCACGCATTCTGGCACAGGATCCAGAGCAAATGGATCCCCCGTTGGGCCGCGGTCACTTGGCCCGCGGATTCGAAGATCTTGAAAAGTTCCTCGCGCGTGGCGCCCGGGCTGCCAGCGACGCGTTCAAGGGCAAGGTCCCGGCAGGCGGCGATGTCTGCCTTTTCGATGCCGAGTTCCCGGTGCCGTGCGGCAACCGAACGCATGGACCGCGCCGTGGTGATGCCCAGGATCCAACGCAAGTCCTGCGGCGGAACCAGGTGCAGCGTGCCCCGCATGGGCCAGGACCGGACCACGGTGCCGTTCTCCAATGCTTCCAGCATTTTCGAGAGACCGGAACCGGGGACGCGCTGGCCCACTGCCCAGAACGCCGAGGCAAGGTCCTGGGCCTGCATGGCACCCATCGTGGAGACGCATTCCTCCGGGCTGCTGAATCCCCCAAGCAATCCCTGGCTAGCGAGGCGCAGCCTGCCCATGACTTTGGGAGTGACCCGGATCTTCGCCGAAGCTGACATGGCCCCATCATAGGACGCTTGGCGGACAGCTTCGGTCCTCATGAGGACGCCCGAGGAACTCCCATGCCGCTCACAGGGGCCTACCAGCGGGCCCTCCTACGCTAGGGGAATGCTGTTCGGTGAGTTAGGTCCGCTGCTGCGGCCGCTCAGCCGGCGGTTAGCAGCCGCTGGTTGGTGCGCCGCCGCCGTCGGGCTTGTCTGCGGCCTGGCAATAGCGGTTGGTGCGGGGGTTCGACTGTCCCCGTCGATGCAGGCTGTCCAGGAAGTGGGACTTGCCGCCACCGGCGCCGCAGCCCTCCTCCTAGGCCTTGCTGCCGCGTGCCAGCCATCGTCCGATCGGCACGTTGACGACCCCGAATCAGGGTTCCAGACAAGCGCAAACGATCAAGTGCGCAGTTTCCTGCTCGCCGCCGTCGTCATGCTCCTGGGCGTGGCAGGCTTCGCGGCAGCCGGCTGGATTTCGCCCGGCGGTCCGTCGCCGCAGAGCATAGCGTTCAGCCAGATCTTCCTCTTGGGGGCCGCCAGCTGCGGGCTGACGTTCCTGTTGCTCAACAAGGTCCTCCCGAGCGGAAAGCGCTGACGCGCATAGCCCTCGGGTTCCTACAGCGCGAGGCCGATCAGTAGCGGTTCCGGGTGCAGTTCAATGCCGAAGCGCTCGACGACGCCGCGGCGCACCTCGCGCGCGATCGCCACCATGTCCTCCGCGCTGGCTCCTCCCCTGTTGGTGATGGCCAGGGTGTGTTTGGTGGACAGCGAGGCGCGGCCCCCGGACACGCTGGATGGATCGAGTCCGAAGCCCTTTCCGAAGCCGGCCTGGTCGATCAGCCAGGCCGCCGACAGCTTGACGAGGCCATCGTTTCCAGCCGGGTACTGCGGCGCTCCCTCGGGCAGCGATGCGGCCGCTGCGGCCGGGACAATCGGATTGGTGAAGAAGGAACCCGTGGAATACGTGTCCCTGTCCGAAGCGTCCAGGACCATCCCCTTGGAGGCACGCAGCCGCAGGACTTCGCGCCGGACGTCGTTGGAGTACGCGCGCTTCCCGGCCTCGACTCCGAGGGACCGGGCCAGCTCCGCGTAGCGGATAGGCGCGCTCATGCGTCCGAGCGGCAGCTGGAATTCAACCGTCAGCACCACGTAACGGGGTGAGCCCTCGGTGGTGGTCTGTTTGAGGATGGAGTCCCGGTAGCCGAACTTAAGCTCGGAGTTGGTGAAGGTTTGCACGGCGTTGCGTTCCCGGTCCCAGCTACGGACCGCTGCGATGGTCTGGGACACGTCAGCACCGTAGGCGCCCACATTCTGCACAGGAGTGGCGCCGGTGGCTCCGGGGATGCCAGAGAGGGCTTCCAGTCCGGACCACGCATGCAGCACCGAGTGCTCCACGAGGGTGTCCCAGTTGTGCCCCGCTTGGACCACCACGGAAACGCCCCCGCAACTATCCTCCGAGTTCACGGTGAAGCCTTGCGACGCGATCTTGAGCACAGTGCCGGGGTATCCGGTGTCCGAGATCAGAAGGTTGGATCCCCCGCCGATGATGAGCAATTTCTCGCCCGCGGCGTCCGCCGAACGGACGGCATCGATGATTTCCCCTTCGGTGCGGGCCTCCACAAAGGTGCCGGCAGGGCCGCCAACGGCGGCCGTGGTCAGTTCGGAAAGCATCGTCTGGGTCACCGAACAAGCCTAGCGGGGATTGCCTGCGCTGGCCGACTCAGGGACGGGCTTCCGCAAGGCTGGCCGACTCAGGGACGGGCCGGCTCAGGCGCGCGCTTCCGCGAGATGGGCGCCAGGAAGAAGCTCGCGACGAGCAGGACCAGGACGGCAAGCAAGGAATGCAGGATGCCGAAGTGCTCCGCCAGCAAGCCCAAGAGCGGCGGACCGCAAAGGAAGGCCCCATAGCCGATCGTCGAGACGACCGATACCCGGGCCGCTGCGTGTGCTGGATCGTCCGCGGCAGCGGACATTCCCACCGGGAACCCCAAAGAGGCACCCAGGCCCCAGATGGCCAGGGCCGCGAAGGCGAGCCACGGCACCGGAGCGAAGACAAAGAGTGCCAACCCCACCACAGCCGTGGCCGAGCACCAACGCATCACGGGCACCCGCCCGAAGCGATCCAGGACCACGGTCCCGGCAAAGCGGCCCACAGTCATGAAGGTCACGAAGATTCCATAACCGATGGCTCCGGCAGCGTCGGATTGACCGTGGCCATCGGCCAACGCCAAGGCCACCCAGTCACCCGCCGCGCCCTCAGCCAGGGCGAGCCCCAGGACGAGCAATCCAAGCAGGAGGGTCCGGCGTTCGCGCCATGCCCGGGCCACCATGCGCTTGCTGTCCAAGGGTTCGGCCGGTCCCTGCTGGCCGGGCTGGATGACGGGCAAGGGGCCGGTTGAAGGATCTTCGAAGGTGTCCGGCTTTTCGGGCTTAAAGGCCTTTGCGGTACCTCCTGCAATGGTATGGCGGGTGATGTCCGCACGGAACCAGGCAGCGGCCGTCACCACGGAGACGGCGACCACCAGGCCGGCCGCTGCCAGATGCCAGAAGACCGGCAGTCCCGCGGCAGCGGCCCACGCGCCAAGAGCCGCGCCCGCAACGGTGCCGAGGCTGAAGGATCCGTGGAGGCGGGGCATGATGTGCCGTTCAAGGGCGCGTTCCAGTGACGCTCCCTCTACATTGGACGCCGTGTTCCAGCTGGCCGTGCCGAGGCCGACCACCATGAGTCCAAGCGCCACGACCACCGGGTTTGCCAGCACGGACGTGCCAAAACCGGCGACCGCCAGGCCGAGGCCCACCATGGCGCCGCCGATCCGCGTGGTCAGTCGTGATCCGAGCCGGATCACGATCACCCCGGATGCGGACACGGAGAGGAACGATGCCACCGTCATGCACATCAGCAGGAGGCCTACCGTGCCGGGCGTCAGGTTCAGGCCATCGCGGATCGCCGGTAAGCGGGACACCCACGACGAGAAGGCCAGGCCACTGGCGCCGTACGCGGTCACCACAGCAGTACGCCACCGCGACAATTCCGCCGCGGTGGCGCGAGGAGCTGATTGTTGCAGCCGGCTCAAGCGAGTTTCACAACGGCCTGGGACTTCATGAGGACCTTCTGGCCGGCGAAGGTGACGGTCAGGTCGATGCGCGCGGTGCCGGCTTCGGCGTCGAGCGCTCCCACCACTCCGGCAACCTCGATCACGGCACCGGGCTCACTGGTACCGGTGGTGTCGGCGACCAGCACCGGTTTGGTGAAGCGCGTCTGGTAGTCGACGACGGCGGCGGGGTCGCCGGCCCAGTCGCTCACCAATTGCACGGCGGAGCCCATGGTGAACATACCGTGCGCGATGACTCCGGGAAGCTCGACGCCGGTGGCGAAGGATTCGTTCCAGTGGATCGGGTTGAAGTCGCCGGATGCGCCGGCGTACTTGACCAGGTCCTGGCGCGTGACCTCGATGCTGCGGGTGCCGATTTCCTGCCCGACAGTAAGTTCTTCAAGTTTCATGCTCATGGTTACTGTCCCTCTCCGCGGACCAGGATGGACGAGGTGGTAGTAGAGACCCTTTCGCCGTCCACCGTCGTGATTTCCGAACGAGTCGTGATCATGGCCCCGCCGCCCATGGCGCGGACGCCGTCGACGTGCAGTTCGGCCCGCAACTGATCTCCGGCAACGATCGGGCGGTGGTGGGTGAAGCGCTGGTCGGCGTGAACCACGCGGCTGAAGTCAATCCCGGAATCGGGGTCCTCGATCAGCTGGGCATCGGCCCGCTGGGCGACGATGATCGCGAAGGTCGGCGGGGCCACGAGGTCGCTGTGGCCCAGGGCCTTGGCGGCTTCGACGTCGAAGTGGGCGGGATGGGTGGCCTTCACGGCCCGGGCGAACTCCCGGATCTTTTCGCGGCCGACGTCGTACACCTCTGCGGCAGGGTAGCTGCGGCCCTGCAAGTCCGGGTTAATAGTCATAGTCCAACCCTATCGGCCCGGGAGCCGGTACGTAGAGCCGGACCGCTACCCCGAGGCAGGCGGTCCGAACCATCTGGTGAGCGCGTCGGCAAGGCCCGCTTGGGTGCCGTCTCCCACCCAGGCCACGTATCCATCCGGCCGGATCAACACGGCGGCAGGAGGACTGACCTCGCCGAGTGCCGGAAGCTCCCACGCACCAAGGTATGTGGCATCTATCAGCTGAACACGGTCTGCCCAGGGTGTGATGTCGATGGTGCCGGGTTCGCCGAGGTTGAGGAGCGCCGGCCGGGCATCGTGCAGCAGGCTGAAGACGCGAATCGGCCCGTCCGCGGTGACGAGGTCGAGATCGGGCATGCGTCGTCCGAGCAGCGGGTGCCCATTGCCGACGTCGTAATGTACGTCGAGGCCGGATTGCATCGCGGCGAAGCGCTTGCGCGGTTCCTCCATGCCGAGCAGCTCGGCCATGACCTCGCCCACAGCCTTCGTGCGGTCGTCCGGGCGGCGAAGCGCGACACTCGCCATCGTATTGCGCAGCACGCGGGCGGCCACCGGATGGCGCTCGGCATGGTAGCTATCGAGGAGGCTTTCCGGCGATGTCCCCTTGACCACTTGGGCCAGCTTCCATCCCAGGTTCACGGCATCCTGCACGCCGGTGTTGAGGCCCTGTCCGCCGTCGGGCGCATGAACGTGCGACGCGTCGCCGGCGAGCAGGACCCGTCCGTCGCGGTAGCTTGCGGCCTGCCGGGTCATATCGGTGAACCTGGAGATCCAGATAGGACCGTGGACCCCGTAATCCGTCCCGCATACGGCGATGAGCGCGTTGCTCAGGTCTTGGAGGGTCGGTTCGGTGGTGGGTCCGATGTGCTGTTCGGTCACCATGACCCCCACGGGCCCGCCATCCGCGTAGACCACCTTGCCGTCGAGAATCTTGTAATCCAGCTTGCCGAAGGAGTGGATACCGAAAGGATTGGTGTGGACGCCCAAGGGCGGCTGCTCGGCCATCTCGACCTGGGCGATCAGGGCACTGGTGGTCGGATCCCATCCGGGGAACTCGATGCCGGCTGCTTTGCGGACCAGGCTGCGGCCGCCGTCGCACCCGACGAGGTACTCTGCGCGCAACGGCCCGCCGTCGGACAACTCGACGTCGACGCCGGTAGCGTCCTGCGCGAAACCGGTCACCTCGCGTCCGTAATAGATCGGCACGGTCAGCTCGGCGACCCAGCCCGCCAGAATGCGCTCGATGTGGTTCTGCCACAGCCCGAGCCCGTAGTTGTGCCGGGTGGGAAAGTCGCTGATGTCGAAACGGACGCCGCCGAACCCCGCGACCTGGGCTATTTGCCCCTCGGACAGGAAGCGATCAGCGATTCCGCGCTGATCGAGGACCTCGATGGTGCGTGAGTGCAAACCGCCTGCACGGGATCCGGCGAGATCCTGGTTGGGACGTCGCTCGACGATCGCGACGTCGACGCCGGCCAACGCCAGTTCGCCCGCCAGCATCAACCCTGTGGGGCCTCCTCCGGCGATTACCACCGCATGCTTGGTCATCGCCATGTTCCGCCAGGCTACTTCTTCAAGCCCTTGCGGACCTGCTGTCCGCGGACCACCATGCCCACGACATGCAGGACCAGGCCGAGCCCGATCACGAACAATGACGTCAGCGCAAGGCCTTGGTTATGGGAGGTGTTGCCGATGATCGTCAGGATGATCCCGACGGCGATAAGCCCCATCGCGCTGAAAACCAGCGTCTTGTAGGCGGTAGAGGCCGTGGCCCAGAATTCGTTCAGCACCCCCCAAGTTTAGGGCACTTGTCAGAAGCGTCGAGTCAGGACCCAACACCAACGAACGCCCGCTCACCTATGGCCGGTCGCCAACGAACGCCCGCTCACCTATGGCCGCCAATCCACCAACGCTCGCGCAGATCATCTGCAGGAGGGTTTCGGGAATTGCCGTCAAAAGTGAGCGAGCGTCCTGAAAAAACCGGATGTAAGTGAGCTAGCGTCGGAGGGAGCTCTAGCGTCGGCGGGAGCCCTTAGAGGGAGGGCTGGACCCCGAAGGCAACGGCAAGCTTCATGATCTTTTCGGCGCGGCCCAGGCGCGGGAGGTCGGAGCCGTCGCGGATGACCCTGCCGTTGGCTTCGAAGTCGTTCATGAAGTCGGTGGCCCAAGCGACGTCCGACGGCGTCGGGCTGATGACCTCGTTGATGACCGTGGTCTGGTCAATGGCCAGGCAAAGCTTGCCGGTCATGCCCATGGTCACCGTAATGCCGGTCTGCTCGCGCAGAATCGGGTGGTTGGTGCCGACGGTGGGGCCGTCGATGGGGCCCGGCAGGTTGCCCACGCGGCTGGCGACGACGAGCTTGGCACGCGGGTAGGCCATCGCTTCCGGCGTGGCGGCCATGCCGGTGTCCCGGCGGAAGTCGCCCGAACCGAAGGCGAGGCGGAAGGCACCCTGTGCGCGGGCGATGTGGTTGGCTTCCTCGATGCCGAGGGCCGACTCCACGAGCGGGATGACCGGGGTCTTTCCGTCCATGCGGTGGAAGGACTCGGTGACCTGGTCCGCGGACTCGGTCTTGGCCAGCATGACGCCCAGCAGGCCGGGCGTGCCACGCAGTCCGGCGAGGTCATCGGCCCAGAACGGGCTCGTGGCGTCGTTGATGCGGACCCATGCCTGGCCGCCGGCGGTCAGCCAGTTGATGACGTTCTCGCGGGCAATGTCCTTCTGGGACGGGTCCACGGCGTCTTCGATGTCAAGGATGATGGCGTCCGCACGCGATGAGGCCGACTGGTCGAAAAGCTCCGTCTTCATGGCGTTCACGAGGAGCCAGGAGCGTGCAATCTCGGCGGGAATGTTGCGGGTTGACCGAATGGACTCGGCGGCGGTGCTAGACGTCATGTATCTACCGTATCCGGCCAGCCGCCGGGAACGCTAAGAATCGGGCACCGGTGTGAGCATCAATACGAACAAAACGATTGTGACAGGAGGCCCCGCCCCCAACTAACTCGCAGTTGTTGTCCTTATGAGCCGTCAAAACGACATCTAATGCGAGGTAGTTGGGTTTGGCGCGCTTTGGGGAGCCCGCAGCTCAAACCAGCTCAACCCAGCGACGCAGGGCGAAATGTGTCCCCCTGTTGCCCGGAGTTGCGCGGGGATTTCGCCGGATTGCCCCCGGTTTCCCGGCGTTTCCGAGGGTTACTGCCGGGCTTCCCCTGACCAGTGGACATGCGCTTACATCGTTCCCACCGGCAGTTCGGTCTACTCCAGACCAGGTCCGGACCCACGAATTCCACTCCCCAGAAAGTAGCTCCCATGAAACTGCACCAGCCCCTGCTAAGCGTCGCGGCCGCCGTCGTACTTGCGCTGACGGTGACCGGCTGCGGCGGCAATGCCCAAGCGGGAGACCAAACAGCCGGTCAAGCAGAAGTCAAAGAACTCCGCTACCAAGGCTCGGCCAACAACGTCGGCCTCCCTGAACTGGCGGCGGACCTCGGTTACCTGGGCGACATCAAACTCAACTGGGTAGGCAACACCACCAGCGGCCCCCAGGACATCCAGTCGGCTGCCACCAACCAGACCGACTTCGGCGGCGCGTTCGCCGGGGCCGTCGTGAAGCTGATCGAGGCAGGGGCTCCCGTGACCGCCGTCGTGAACTATTACGGCGAAGATGCCAAGACCTTCAACGGCTTCTACGTCAAGGCGGACAGCCCCATCAAGACCGCCAGGGACCTCATCGGCAAGAAGATCGCCGTCAACACCCTGGGCGCACATTCGGAAGCCGTCATCAACACCTACCTCAGCAAGAACGGCCTCAGTCAGGACGAAATCAAGCAGGTACAGCTGGTAGTGCTCGCGCCCAACGACACCGAAGAAGCCGTACGCCGCGGCCAGGTTGATGTTGGAAGCTTGGGCGGGGTCCTGCAGGACCATGCCGTTGCCGCCGGTGGACTGCGCTCGCTCTTCAACGACTATGAACTCTTCGGCACCTTTGCCGGCGGGCAGTACGTGCTCCGCAACGACTTCATCGACAAGAACCCCAACACAGCCCGGATCTTCGCTACGGGCGTGGCCAAGGCCATCAAGTGGGAGACCGAGACGCCGCGCGACCAAGTGATCGCGCGCTTCAAGAAGATCATCGACGCCCGCGGACGCAATGAGAGCACCGCGAACCTGCAGTACTGGAAGAGCCCTGGCGTCCCCGACAACGGCGTGATCAAGGACGAGGACTTCACCCGCTGGTCCGCGTGGCTGAAGAGCTCGGGGATCGTCAAGAACGACCTCACACCGGCGAAGTACTACACCAACAAATTCAACGATCTCGCAGCAAGCGCCCCAACCCCAAGTACCGCGAAGGGAAAGTGATGACCGCCAAAATCAGCCTCCGAAATGTCACCAAGCAATTCACCGTCCGCCCCGGAAAAGGCGGCAGGGCCGGCGCGACAGGCAAGCCAGGCGCGAAAGAGCCCACCACACTGACCGCTATTAGTTCCCTCAGCTTGGACGTGCGCGACGGCGAGTTCCTCACCTTGGTGGGGCCCAGCGGTTCCGGCAAGACCACCTTGCTGGACCTCCTGGCTGGCCTGTCCACGCCCACCTCCGGCGAGGTATTGGTGGACGGCCAGCCTGTGACGGGACCCGGAAAGGACCGTGCCGTGGTTTTCCAGCAGTACGCACTCTTCCCCTGGCGCACGGCGTCGGCCAACGTGTCGATCGGGCTCGAAGGCAAGGGAACCGACGGGCGCAAGCTCAACCGCCGCGAACGTGCTGCCAGGGCAAGCGAATACCTCAAGCTGGTTGGCTTGGCGGGCTTCGAGGACCGTTTCCCGCATGAGCTTTCGGGCGGCATGAAGCAGAGGGTGGCCATTGCCCGGAGCCTCGCCTACGAGCCCGATGTGCTCCTCATGGATGAACCCTTCGCCGCGTTGGACGCCCAGACGCGTGAACAACTCCAGGACGAACTCCTGCGGATCTGGCGGGCCACGGGCAAGACAATCGTCTTCATCACCCACGGCATCGACGAGGCCGTGTACCTGGGGCAGCGCGTCGCCGTCCTCAGCGCCCGGCCCGGACAGCTCAAGCAAATCGTGGACGTGGACATCCCGGACCGCGACGGCGGGGACGACATCCGCTCGCACCCCGCCTTCGTCGAACAACGGCACAAGGTCTGGACCCTGTTGCACGACGAAGTCCGCCTTGCCCAGGATGCCGGCCATCGCAAGATCCTGCCCGACGGCACGGCCCCGGATGAAGTCCCGGGAACAACTCTCGAAAGGAGCGCGGCCTGATGACCACGACTCTCACGCAACAGCCCGCGGCGAGCGCCGCACCCAAGCAAGCTCCCGCCGTCGGGCACTCCGGTTCCGTTGAGGCGGGGCGTCTGAGCACGACGGCGACTCTCGCCTTTGTGCGGACCGCCGCCGCCCGCGCCGGTTCCGGCCTGTGGAAGGCCGCGGGGATCATCGCCTTCTTGGCTCTCTGGGAACTCGGGCCGACATATCTGGCCAGCCCCTCGACCCGGGTATTCCTGCCGCCATTGCATGTGGTCCTGGAAGCATGGGGGAAGCTGTTCGAATCCGGCACCATCCAGGGGCATTTGGCCGCGAGCCTCACCCGTTCGGTGACGGGATTCGGCGCAGCCCTCGTGGCTGGCGTTACTCTCGGTTTGCTGATCGCCTGGTACGGGCGGCTCAATGCGGTGCTGAACCCGCTCCTGGAACTGTTCCGGAACACAGCCGCGCTTGCCCTGCTGCCTGTGTTCACGCTGCTCCTCGGGATCGGCGAGGAGTCCAAGATCAGCATCGTGGCCTACGCGGCGTTCTTTCCGGTCCTGCTGAACACGATCGCCGGGGTGAAGACGGTGGACCCGCTGCTCATCCGGGCCGCGAAGTCGCTCGGCCTCTCAAGCCTTTCGCTCTTCCGCAAAGTGATCCTGCCTTCCGCGGTGCCCACCATTTTCACGGGAATCCGCATGGCCGGCACGGCGTCCATCCTGGTGTTGATCGCCGCGGAAATGGTGGGGGCGAAGGCCGGGCTCGGTTACCTGATCGTGAATGCCCAGAGCAGCTTCCTCATCCCGGACATGTACGCCGGCATCCTCACGGTGTCCCTTCTGGGCTTGGCCGTGAATTTCCTCCTTGTAGCCCTGGAACGGCATTTCTCCCGCTGGCGGACCGCCGTCGGGAGCGGGTCCTGACCGTCAATCCATCCATCTAGTCACAACCAAGTCACAACAGAAAAGGAACAAAAATGTCCATCATTACCGAAACCAAACTCGAATTCGCCAAGCTCGGATCCCGGATCGGCGCCGAAATCCGCGGCTTCGACGTCAGCGGCGATCTCTCCCCGGAAACCGTGGGGCAGATCCGGGCCGCGCTCAACGAACACAAGGCCCTCGTTTTCCGGGAGGCCAACATTCTCAGCGACGAGGCCCAGGTGAAATTCGCCAGCCATTTCGGCCCGCTCACCACTGCCCATCCGACCGTGGCCTCCGTGGAGGGCGAAGAGAACGTCCTGCCCGTGGACAGCGAGAACGGTTCCGCCAACAATTGGCACACCGACGTCACATTCGTGGTCAACCCGCCGCAGGCTTCCACTCTGCGCAGCATCGATCTTCCGTCCTATGGAGGCGAAACCCTGATTGCTTCTTCGGCGGGAGCGTACGCAGACTTGCCGGACGAGCTCCGGAGCTTCGCGGACACGCTCTGGGCCATCCACACCAACGACTACGACTACTCGGTGCCGAAGAACCTGGAACATGAGAACGCCGATGAGCGCCGCAAGGAATTCACCCGAATCAAGTTCGAAACCGCCCACCCCGTGGTGCGTGTCCATCCCCTGACCGGGGAGCGCGGATTGTTCATTGGGGGCTTCGCGCAGCGCCTTCGGATCGTGGGGCTGTCCAACACCGAATCGAAGGACATCATCCGCTTGCTCCAGGCTTACGTCACCCGTCCGGAGAACGTGGTGCGCGTGAACTGGGAGCCGAACCAGCTGGTGCTCTTCGACAACCGCATCACCCAGCACTACGCGCCGGACAACTACGACGGCCAGCCGCGCAAGCTCAACCGAGTGACCATCGCCGGCGACATCCCGGTGGGCGTGGACGGCAAGCCGAGCCAGTCGATCCAAGGTGACTCGAGCACCTACTCAGTTGTCGCGCCGCTGTAGTAGCACGCATGTGCTGTTGTAGCTGCCTTAGCCAACTAGCTCGCATTTAATGTCGTTTTCAGGGCTCATAACGACATCTAATGCGAGCTAGTTGGGTTTAACGCGCCTTAGGGGAGCTTGCTGCCCCGCGCAGCCACCCACAGGCCATACCACTCAGCGCGCGTCATGGCTGCGGCAACGGCGGCAGCGTCCGCGCAGGCAGCGATCCGCGCAGGGTTGGAACTGCCGAGCACCGGGGAAATGCGTGCCGGATGCTTCATGAGCCACCCCAACAACACGGCCTCGGGAGTGACACCCTTTGCTTCCGCAAGCTCGGCGACAAGAGCGGAAGTCGCAGCGTCCGCGGCAGTCGGGGCATCCGGCGTCGAGCCCGTGTACCGGCCCTGGGCGAGGGAACCGTAGGCCTGCAGCTCAATCCCCTGCGCGACGCAGTGTTCCAAAGTGCCGTGCGGGAAACTGTAGCCGAGGGCATCATCATGGTTGACCAGGACCGTGCTCTCGAGCCATGCCCGCCGGTGCAGGCTCATTTCCAGCTGGTTGACCACGATCGGCACCTCCAGCCGGTCCTGCAGGAAAGCGATCTGCGCGCCCGACATGTTGGACACGCCCAATTGCCGCACCTTGCCTTCCGCCATGAGTTGCCCGACGGCGGACGCCACCTCCGCGGGTTCCATCAGGGGGTCGGGGCGGTGGAGAAGCAGCACGTCGACGTAGTCGGTCCTCAGCCGTTCCAGGCTTCCATTGACCCGCTCCAGGATGGCGTCCTTGCTGAGGTCGTAGTGTCCGTCGACCCCAGGCCGGCTTAGCCGGATTCCGCACTTGGTCTGGAGCTGGATCTTATCCCGCAGCCCCGGCGTCTGAGCCAGGACTTCACCGAAGACGGCCTCGGACTTGCCGGTGCGGTAGATGTCGGCGTGGTCGAACAGGGTGATCCCGATGCCGATGGCGGCCTCGATCGCGGCCGCGGCCTGCTCGATCTCGGCAGCTGCGTATTCGCTGCCCTCCCAGGGACCTCCAAGGCCCATGCAGCCGTAGATGAGCCGGCCCGCGGCTGTTTCACTTTGTGCAGTCATTTTCCAACTCTTTCACGTGCAACTGGCCCGCAGTTGTTGTCGTTTACAGCCTTCAAAACGACGTTAACTGCGGGCCAGTTGGGTAGGGGGGTGCGGGTTAGCGGGTTAGACGATCCAGGCGGTCGTGTTTGCCGGGAGCTTGCCGCCGTCGAGCGGTGCGCTGCTCACGACGACGGTGCCTTCCGGAAGTGCCACCGGCTCGGTGCCGAAGTTCGTCACCGACCGCCAGCCGTTGGGCCGCGCGAAGTGCAGCACCGACTCGTTGCCGGAGGGGATCCATTCAAGGTCCTCGGCCGCCCGCAGTTCCGAACGCAGTTCCAGGGCCTTGCGGTACAGCTCAAGCGTGGAACCGGGAACGTTGTCCTGCGCCTCCACTGCGTAGCCCGCGAACCATTCAGGCTGCGGCAAGTGGGCATGTCCCTCGCCGAAACCGAACGAGGAACCTTCGCTGGTCCACGGCAGCGGGACACGGCAGCCGTCCCGGCCGACGTCCACTCCCGGGTTGCGGAAGAACGCGGGGTCCTGGCGCTGGCCGGCCGCGATGTCGCCGACTTCCTGCAGGCCAAGTTCTTCGCCCTGGTACAGGTACGCGGAACCCGGCAGTGCGAACATGAGCAACGAGGCTGCGCGGGCGCGGCGCAAGCCGAGCTCGGCGTCGACCTCGGCGGCCGAACCGCCGTCGAGCAGCCATTGCTTGCCGTCCTGGCCCAAGCCGTCCCGGCCGCCGCCCGCGGGCAGGCCGTAGCGGGTGGCGTGCCGAACGACGTCGTGGTTGGAGAAAACCCAGGTGGACGAAGCACCGGATGCCGCGGCCTCGCCGAGGTTCTTGGTGATAATCGTGCGGAACTGTTCGGCGTCGAAATCGGCCTGGAGGAGGTCGAAGTTGAACGCCTGGCCCAGTCCTTCGGGGCTGGCGTAGCGGGCGCGGCGGTCCGCGTGGACCCACGCTTCGGCGACGGCCGTCCGGGGCGGGTTGTACTCGTTGAAGACCTTGCGCCACTCGGCGTAGATCTCGTGCACCTCATCGCGGTCCCAGAACGGGTGCTCACCCAAGGCGTTTTCGCCTTCCTTGGGCAGCTCGGTCTTGGAGGGCAGGACCTCCGGCAGGTCCTTCGTGAGGGCATGGGCGACGTCGATGCGGAAGCCGTCCACGCCACGGTCGGACCAGAAGCGGAGGGTCTTCAGGAAGTCTTCACGAACCTCGGGGTTGTCCCAGTTGAAGTCCGGCTGCTCCTTGGTGAAGATGTGCATGTACCACTGTCCCGGGGTGCCGTCCGGTTCGGTGATGCGCTCCCAGGCCGGGCCGCCGAAAATCGAGTCCCAGTCCGCCGGGGGCAGCTCGCCGTTCTCGCCCAGGCCGTCGCGGAAGATGTAGCGTTCACGGGCAGCCGAACCCTTCGGTGACGCCAACGCTTCCTTGAACCATTCGTGCCTGTCCGAGGAGTGGTTCGGGACGATGTCCGCGATCAGCTTGATGCCCGCAGCGTGCAGTGCGGCCGCCATCTCATCGAAGTCTGCAAGGGTGCCCAGCTTGGGGTCCACGTTGCGGTAGTCATCGACGTCGTAACCACCGTCAGCCAGGGCCGAGGGGTAGAACGGGCTCAACCAGACGGCGTCAATGCCGAGGGATTTCAGGTAAGGAACCTTGGCGGTAATGCCCTTGATGTCGCCCAGTCCGTCGCCGTTCGCATCCGAAAAACTGCGCGGGTAGATCTGGTAGACAGCCGCTTGGCGCCACCAGTTGGGATCGGCCATGCGCTCGGAGTCGTTGTGAGTTGCCATGGTGGCGGTGGAGGACAAAGGGAATCCTGTTCTGTGTCGACGCTTCGATGGATGGGACTTTTATTTAGAATCTAAATTTAGTACCTCAAGTATTATGTGACGCATACCTACAGAAGGTCAACAGCCATGCCTGATATCGCGACTGCCACTCCGCAGATGCTCCGGCGGTTCAACGCGGCCACCGTGCTCGGGGTCATCCGTTCCTCCAACGCAGTGACCGTTTCGGAGCTGATGGACGCTACCGGACTGACCCGCGCCACCACCCTTTCCGTGTGCGAAGACCTCATGGCCCGTGGCTGGATCCGCGAGTTGGAGAACCAGCGCGATTTCGGCGCGTACCAGAAGGGCCGCCCCGCGCGGCGCTTCGAACTCGACGAAAGTGCCGGTTGCGTCTTGGGAATCGACGTCGGCGTCCTCAAGACCACGGTGGTGGTGGCCGATCTGCGCGGAAAAACGGTCGGTCGGGCGAGCAAGCCATTCCGCGGAAGGGCGATCGAAGCGGAGGAACGGATCGGGGTGATCAGCCAAACCGCGCTGCTCGCCCTCGAGGCTGCCGGAGTGGCGCCGGACCAAGTCCTGGCGGTGACGGTGGGGCTCGCCGCCCCGGTGGGCCGCGACGGAAACATCCTCGTCAGCCAGCCGTTCTGGCGCCTGTTCGACGTCGGGCTGAAGAAGGCCCTGCACGATCTCCACGGATGGGAGGTAGTACTGGAGAACGATGCCAACTTGGCGGCATTGGGCGAATGTTGGCGCGGTGCGGGCGGCGGCGTCCAAGACCTGGCCGTACTCCTGGCCGGGGAGCGTTTCGGTGCGGGCCTGGTGGAATCCGGCCGTTTGCTGCACGGTACTGCCGGGGGCGCGGGTGAAATGGCCTATCTGGACATGGTGGAGGGCGTGGGCTCCGCCGACGGCCTCGCCGCGCTTGCCAGGCTATGGGCGGCAGAAGCCCTGGCGGGGGAGTCGAAAACGACGCTGCGGACCGCGGCCGCGCCGGGCGGCGAGGTGACGGCCCAACACGTGTTCGCCGCTGCGGCCCAGGGTGACAAGGTTGCGCTGGACATCCTGGACCGGCTCTCGGACCGGCTGGCCCGGGTGGTCTCGACGGTGGCCATTTTGCTCAACCCGGAACTCGTGGTGATCGGCGGCGCGGTGGCGGATTCGGCGTCGGTCCTTCTTGAGCCTGCCGCCCGGAAGCTGGCCAGTTACACAGCCACTCCCCTGCGGTTGGCCGCGTCCCCTTTGGGCGATGCGATTGTGGGTATCGGCGCGGTGCGCCATGCCCTGGACCGAGTGGAGAAGAACTCCTTGGATCTGGTGTTGCGGCGGGCCTAGGCTCTTCGACGGCTTGACCGGGTTTCCCGTCGGCGCACTCGTCGGCGTCCTAGGCGCCCGGGGCTATTCCGGCATCGCCATCGTGCGGAGGTCCAGCTGGCGCAGGACCCTGTCCGCGACCTCGGGATCCATGCCGGGCTCGCTCCGCGCGGCGACCACTTCCTGGCGCGCGGCGTCGAGGGCGATGGTCTGGACCGCGATCGCCAGTTCCCTGCCGCGCTGTCGCTTTTCGGCGTCCGACTCGTTCTTCAATGTCCCGTCAAGCAACTCGGCATGCAGGCGGGTCATCTTTTCCTTGACGAGGGCCACCTTGTCCGCCGGCAACTCCTTCATCAGATCGTGTTCCTTCAGTGCGGAGATGGCGGCGGTCTGGGCGCGCTTGGCCAGGAGCCGCGCGGCATCCTTTTCGTGCGAACCGCCTTCGGATGCCTTGAGCACGCGCATGAGCCACGGAAGGGTCAGCCCCGGCAGCACCAGGGTGGCCAGCAGTACCGCGCAGGCGATGACCAGGATCTCGTGGCGGGCAGGGAAGTCGCTGCCCTCTGCGATAGTCAGAGGAAGGGCCAAGGCGAGGGCCAGCGTCGCGAGGCCGCGCATGCCGCACCACGTCAGGATCAGGACCTCCTTGGGCGAGGCCGGCTGCAGCAGGTTTTTCCGCTTGCGGGCCGAGATTGCCAAAAGCCCGAGCCAAGCGAAGCGGACAACGAACACGAGCACGCACACCGCCACGGCGGGGCCGATCATGCCATATATGGCCGCCCCTTCGTCCCGGATCACATGCCGGATCTCCAGCCCCACAAGGCCGAACGCCAGGCCCGTGGCGAGAAGTTCCACCACGTCCCAGAAGGCGGTGCGGGTGACGCGCTCGGCGGCGTCCTGGGACCGCGCGTGCCGCTGCGTTTCGAGGGCGGTGACGACGACGGCGATCACTCCCGAGGCGTGCAGCTCTTCCGCAAGGATGTAGGCAGCGAAGGGAATCACCAGGGTCACGGCGCTGCGGGCCACCATGGAGGTGACCAGCTGGGTGATCAGCCTCGTCAACCAGCCCATCGCAATGCCGACAATGACAGCCAAGGCAGCACCGATGACGAATTGGAGCACGACGCCGGCACCCAGCTTGGTGCCGGAAACCGTCGCCGCCACCGCGGCCTGGAAGATCACGATCGCGGCGGCGTCGTTGAACAAGCCCTCGCTCTGCAGCACGGTAATGAGCCTGCGCGGCATGTGGACGCGTCCGGCAACGGATTCAACCGCGACGGGGTCCGGCGGGGCCACCATGGCACCGAGTGCGATCGCCGCAGGAATGCCGATCCCCGGAATCATGAGCCACGCGGCACCGGCAACAACCGCCGTCGATACCACGACGAGCGCCACAGCCATGAGCAGAAGCGTCCGCCACCGGACCCGGAAGACGGCCCAGGAACTCTTCTGGGCGGTTGCGAACAGCAGCGGCGGAAGGAAGATCGGGAGGATCAGTTCAGGCGCAAGATCAAAGTCCGGGAAGCCCGGAATGAAGGTCATAGCCGCAGCCAGCAAGAGCATCAGCACCGGGTACGGGAGCCGCAAGCGGTCCCCCAGGCCCACGGCCACGACCGTTGCAAGAAGCAGTCCAACAATGAGTGCCAACTGGTCCATGTTCCCGATTCGCCAGACGTCGTAGCGGCGGCGTCCCGGGCGCCTGCCGAGGGACTAGCCCTACCAACATATCCCGGCGGGGCGCGGTTAGGACGCGGTGAGAGCCTCCACCACGGGCATTGAGCCGTCCCTGAACTCGATGGTGCGGCGGACAGTCTCGGGCAGTTCCAAGACGGCGGCAGCCACCAAGGCAACATTGGCCCGTGAAGTTTCCGTCCCGGTACTCGGGTCCGCGGGGCTTACCTCAATGAGCGCAGACCCCGGATTGCTGGTCAGCGCACCCGGGCCAAGGATCGTCCAGTCGAGATCAGTAGCGCGCAGGTACTCGTCCGCCGCGGCTTTGGCCTCCGCGTAGGCGTAGAAGCTGTTGTCCTCGGGAACGCCGTGGCTGGGTCCTGCGCCGAAGTAGGACACCATCACATAGCGGGTGATGCCGGATTGTGCCGCGGCATCCATCGAGCGGATGGCGGCATCCCTGTCTACGGCATAAGTACGTTGCGGATTGCCTCCGCCTGCCCCGGCGGACCACACCACGGCGTCGTGGCCGTCAAGCGCCGACGCGATCTCCGCCGTCGTCGAATTCTCGACGTCGAGCACCACCGGGGCCGCGCCCGTCACTTCGACCTCGGGCGCGTGTTCCGGATTGCGGATAAAGGAAGTGACCGCGTGACCTTCGTTGCTCAGGATGCGGGACAGGTGCAAGGCCACCTTGCCGTGGCCGCCGATGATTGCGATTCGACTCATGGACCCATTCTGTCGCAGTGGTCAAGCGAAGCGGCCAAGCCCGCCCGCAGACGGTGGATGAATTCCCGGAAAATCGCCGCTCCGCATTTGCGGAGCCCATTGCTGAATTCGTCAGTTCTCCGGACAAATCTGACTACTAATTACTAAGTAGACTTAGTTTAAACAAAATCGCCACCCTGGCCGGAAGGCCGGAAGTCCGGGCCTTGGGGGCACCCCTCCCGACGCCGAAGAAGACTTGCGAGTGTTTGGTGGCCGGCCGGAAATAAAAGCAAGTGGCACCCACTCGTGTGGAGCGAATTACCCATTCCTACACTCAAATCACCTGCAGCAGGAAAAGGAATACCTCATTTCATAAATCTCATTGATGGACTTATCCAAATAACCGGGTTACATCCCGTTGATGGATCTCTTCGAAATGGGCGGACATGAGGGCTTCCTCAGTGCTGCGCATTTAAGCAAAAGGGTCTCAACGAGCGCCATCCCCTGCGCCTGCGTATCACTTCCCGGGGCCGCCAACCGGCCGGCCCCAGAAACGATGAGCTACGGGGATTCGACATGTATCAGCAGGAGTACAGACACGGCGGGATCAGTGGAGGCAGCGTCCTCGCCCTGATATCCGCGGGGGTAAGAACTGTCACCAGGTACAAGGCATCAATAGCCACTTGGGCAATTGTGGCGGTGGTCGCCATTGCGGCCGTGACGATGCAGAACTACACACAGGTCCTTGCCCCAGGCGCGAGCGCTGCAAACGCCACACACGTCGGTTCGGGAGCCGGGATTGCCGCACCTTCCCCGGCGGTTGCCAGTCCGACGCCGGTTGACAGTCCCACACCGGCACCGGCACCGGCCGCCGTCGCGCCGTCAGCTCCTGCAGCGGCGCCGGTCGCAGCCGCTGCTCCACCCGCTCCTGCTCCTGCGCCTGCTCCGGCGCCCGACACGAACGCCTACACGGTGGTCAGCGGCGACACCGTTGGCTCGATAGCCGCCCGATTCGGCGTCGACGTCGATGCGATGCTGGCAGCCAATGGGCTCAGTGCGTATTCCGTGATCGTGCCCGGCCAGGTGCTGAAGCTGACCGGGCCGCCGGTTGACGCGGCTCCGGCACCCGCTCCGGCACCGGCCCCCGCTCCGGCGCCTGCGCCCGCGCCTGCTCCGGCTCCGGCTCCGGCTCCGGCGGTGCGGACCATCTATGTTGCGGGCTCCGGCGGCCAGGCGGCTGTGGACAGTTGCATTGGCCCGATCCATTTCACTCCGACGGACGCCTATTCGCTTTTCATTACAGAACATGATTTCTGCGGCGGGTGGGCACGATTCTCGGGTATCGGCGTCGGCGAGACGGTGAGCATTCCCGGTTACGGCACATACACCGTGACAGCTCGCGGCCAGGTGCCCCAAGGCGGGACGACAAACAACGTCGCAGCAGTATTCGGCGGCTTCCCCCGGGCGATACTGCAGACGTGCATCCCGGGCACCAACCAGATGCTGGTCATCGCGCTGAACTAAGGGCGCTCCCGTCGGCGCGGGCTGGGCGAGCGCCCTTCCTGACCCTCATTGAATTTTAGAAGGCCCCGTAGAGGGCGTGTCGTCGGGGTGTTGCGCGGGATCGCTTCTCAAAGAAGGTCAGGAAGGGAGGCACCCGGACTCCCTTCCTGGCTGAAAAAGCAGGCCGGAAGCTGAACGCTTCCGGCCTGCTTCTGCAAGGGTGGGCTTTCGATCTTCCCCACAAGACCTCGCTCAACAACCTCCGGTTTGGGAGACTGGATCAAGACCTGAGATTGGGGCGAACTTGGACGGACAACAATGGATCTGGGTTGCGACGGTGCTGGTCGTCGCGGCGATAGTAGCCATTGTCATGGCCTTTGGCCGCCACTGACAGTCGCCGGTTGGTCGCGAATGCGTGCCGGACCTGGCCTTTCCGGACGGGCTTCGGCATCGTGGCCCGGAAGTGCCCGTGGCTCCGGGCGCGAGAGCTTCCTGTACTTCCGCTTCGAGCGCCACAGCACGAGCAGGTGGAGCGAGCACATCAGCACAACTGTGATGCCAACGAAGACCACAAGGTCAATGAGAAAGCGGCCAAAATCCACGAGCAGGGATGCCTTTCGGTCCGGACAACCTCCTGATCGTAGCTTGAGATGGCCGACAGACGAAACCGGCCCACTACAGGGTGAACCTCAAGGAAACACTAAGAAAAGATCAAGATTTCACTAAGACTGTCAGCTCGCGCGCCAACCAGGCGCCACATGCTTATGGAAGAATCTGTTTTGCTCAGGTAACTGAGGCCCTGGCCGTGATCTTCAAGAAGCGCCGCCACCTGAGGATTGGGGGACACCCAAGTGGCGGCGCTTCTAAAAACTATCGGCAGGCTGCGCGCGCTCTCAGCTTTTCAGCAGGATCTTTACGAAATCTTTACGGCAAGTGCCCAGCAAACTTGCGGGCTTCGCGAAGGCACAGAGCAGGCTTCACTGGCCGGCGGATGGGCTCCGGAGCGGACGGCTTCATCACCAAGCCCTTCCGTGCGCGGGAGATGCCGGCCAGTATCGCGCGATGACGCGCCGGCCGCTGCGCCCTCCACGCCCACCCAATGGGTTTCGTTCGTCGCTGCCTGGCAGGAAACTCAATCGAGGAAGACACTGAAGGGCCACCGGCATCACGGCCGATGACCCTTCAGGCTGTCCTGTGATTTGGAGCTAGGCGGGGACGTCGAACCGCTGGCCTTCCGGCTTGGACGGCAGGATCGTGAAGACGAGCAGCGCCAGTCCACCGAGGAACGGGACGAGGCCGATCAAGATCATCCAGCCACTGAAGTTCACATCGTGGAGGCGGCGGACAGTGAGGGCCAGAGACGGGACGACGACTGCCAGACCCCAGATGACCAGGAGGATGACGCCGACCATCGCCCCGGGACCCGGGACCATAGCTCCGGAGTCATTGACGGTGGCACCGGCGGAGCCAGCTACGGACATGACGATGTTCAGCACGGTGGTGACGACAACCGAGATGAGGGTCCACCACCAGTACTCGCTACGGCTGGCCCGGCCGGTGAACGTGGCGTACTTCTTGAAGAACCGGCGTGCCGCCTCGCCGATCGGTGCACCATAGTACGGGGCCCAAAGCGGAATGGCGCTGCCAAACTGGGTGGTTTGTTGCTGCTGGTACGACAATGGATCTCCTAAATAGACGAGTAAGTTCGAGGGTGATCGCGAGTTACGACGCGCCGTACCCACGTTGAGTTCCGTGCATAGGACTTGGACATCTTCGAAGGGCGCCGCCGCCTGAGAATTGGGGGAACCACAGGCGGCGGGCCATCTTTCTAGATGCGTACCACCCGAGAATTGGGGGAAACCTCAGATGGCGGCGCGTCCGAAACTATCGGCAAGTAGCGCCATTTCGTCACGATCTTTACGAAATCTTTACGGCAAGCATCCAGTGGCCTTGTGGCTACCGCCCAGATTTCTCCTCTAATTCACTTGGACCAACACCGGGCTCGGCGGCCTAAGATGCAGGGGTGGGGGCTCCAAACGCGCGGAGGCCGTTGTTTGGTGTGCGCCGCGGGAGTGGTTATACCTTGGCGTCCATCAGCTAGCGCCGAAAACGAAAAACCCCCGGAATCTCGCGGATTCCGGGGGTTTTACTTGGTAGCGGTGGGGAGGCTCGATCTCCCGACCTCACGATTATGAGTCGTGCGCTCTAACCAACTGAGCTACACCGCCACGAATGAGAAAAACCTGCGTCAAGCCGGTCAAAAACCGCCTTGACACAGGCCCTCATTCAGAGCCCCCCACCGGAATCGATCCGGTGACCTCGTTCTTACCAAGAACGCGCTCTACCACTGAGCTAGGGGGGCAACGAGTAAATACTCTACCGGACGATTTCTCAGGCCACAAATCGGCTGCGGGACAGGGAAAAACGGCACCGACACAATTTGCATCCGCCCCGTTTTCTTGGGCAGGAAAGGGTCCGAATCAGGGCAGTCGGAGCACTTGGCCAGGGTAGATGTGGTCCGGGTTGGGCACGGTGTCCGCGTTTACGGCGATCAGGGCACCCAAGTCAACCCCGAACTGCAAGGCGATGCCGCTGAGGGTATCGTCGGCCTCCACTACGACTTCCGTGACCGGCCCTGCGTTGGCGGCGGAAGCACCGGCGTCGGGCAGTGCGGGGCCGGGCGCCACGGGAGCCTCCACTGACGGCTCCGGACCCGGGCTTTGGACCGTCTCCCCCGGTGAGGCTTCAGCGGCCTCCTGTGGGGCCTCAGACGGCCGTCCAGTCGGCTTGCGTTCGGCCTTCTCGAAGCCGAGGTTCTTCTTCAACCCATCGAGGAATCCCATGAACCTAGCTTTCCACAGCCGGGCAAGCGCGGAACCTGGGCGGGCGCTAAAGTGGGGCCACCGTTAAACGGCCAGAGGCCGGCTCGAAGGCCGGCCTCTGACGAGAAACCCAGGAACTAGTCCTGTTTACCACTTACCCTTGCGGTTGAAATCGCGGTTGCCCGCGTCGCCGCCAGTGCGCGGCTTGCGTGCGCCGCGGTCGGCGTAGCTGCCCGTCCCGGTACCGGCGCTGCTGCGCTCGCTGTAGGAACGGCCACCGCGATCAGCGGAAGAACGCTCGCCTCCGGAGTAGCCGCCACGGTCGCCTTCAGTCTTACGGAACTCCTTCTTGAAGCCACCGTTGCCCTTGAAGTTTCCGCCACGGTCACCACCGGAGTAGCCACCACGGTCGCCGCCGCGGCTGCCTCCGGAGTAACCGCCACGCTCGCCGCCACGGTCAGAGGCCGGCTTGCGGCCGTTGTCCAGCTCGAGGTGAATCAACTCGCCGCCGATCCGGGTGCGGGACAGGGCACGCAACTGCTCGGGGCTCAGGTCTGCCGGGAGCTCCACCAGGGAGTGGTCCGAGCGGATGTCGATGCCGCCGATCTGTGCCGAGGAGATGCCGCCTTCATTGGCAATGGCACCAACGATCGAACCCGGCATGACGCGCTGGCGGCGTCCGACGGCGATCCGGTAGGTGGCGTTGCCCTCGGTCAGGGCGCGGGTCGGGCCACGGGAACCGAAGCCGTCCTTGGAGCGCTCGCGCTTCTGGAATTCCGGTGCAGCCGGCAGTTCCTTGACCAGGAGCGGCTGGCCGCCCTGTGCCATGACGGCCAGTGCAGCTGCGATCTCCGAAGCCGGAACGTTGTGCTCCTCTTCGTAGGAAGAGATCAGGTCGCGGAACGCGGCAACGTCCTCGGACTCGAGGGTCTCCGTGATCTTGTCCGCGAACTTGCCAAGGCGCAAGGTGTTGACCGTCTCGGCAGTGGGCAGGTGCATCTGCTCAACCGGCTGGCGGGTGGCCTTCTCGATCGAGCGCAGCAGGTACTTCTCCCGCGGCGTCATGAAGAGGATGGCGTCGCCGCTACGGCCTGCACGGCCGGTACGGCCGATTCGGTGGACGTAGGACTCGGTGTCGTGCGGGATGTCGTAGTTGACCACGTGGCTGATGCGCTCAACGTCAAGGCCACGGGCCGCGACGTCGGTGGCGACCAGGATGTCGATGCGGCCTTCCTTCAGCGCGTCGACAGTCCGTTCGCGCTGCTGCTGCGGAATGTCGCCGTTGATGGCGGCGGCCTGGAAGCCGCGGGACTTCAGCTTGTCAGCCAGGTCCTCGGTAGCCATCTTGGTGCGCACGAAGGCGATAACGCCGTCGAACTCTTCCACCTCGAGGATGCGGGTCAGGGCATCGAGCTTGTGCGGGCCCATGACCTGCAGGTACCGCTGGCGGGTGTTGGCGCCGGTGGTGGTCTTGGACTTGACCGAGATCTCGGCAGGGTTGTTCAGGTACTGCTTGGACATACGGCGGATCTGGCCCGGCATCGTGGCAGAGAACAGCGCAACCTGGCGGTCTTCCGGGGTCTGCTGGAAGATCTGCTCAACGTCCTCGGCGAAGCCCATGCGGAGCATTTCGTCGGCTTCGTCCAAGACGAGGTACTGCAGCTCGGACAGGTCCAGGGAACCCTTGGAGATGTGGTCGATAACGCGGCCCGGGGTACCCACAACAACCTGTGCACCGCGGCGAAGGCCAGCAAGCTGCGGGCCATAGGCGGAGCCACCGTAGACGGGGAGAACCGTGAAGTCATCGATGTGCTTGGCGTACGAGGTGAAGGCCTCGGCAACCTGGAGCGCAAGCTCGCGGGTCGGAGCGAGGACCAGTGCCTGCGTCTTGCGGGACGGGCCGTTCAGGTCGTGGAGTTCGGCCAGGCGGGACAGTGCCGGTACTGCGAATGCTGCAGTCTTACCGGTGCCGGTCTGGGCGAGGCCGACGACGTCGCGACCTTCGAGCAGCAGCGGAATGGTTGCTGCCTGGATCGGAGACGGCTTCTCGTAGCCGACGTCCTGCAGGGCCGCAAGGACGCGGGGGTCGATTCCGAGGTCGACGAAGCGGATGCCCTCTTCCTCTTCTTCGACAGGCGATTCGGCCGGAACCGCAGCCGGGGCCTTGGCGGAAGCCTCGGCGGGTGCCTCGGCCGGGGCCTCAACGGGCGCTGCAGCCTCGATGAACTCAGCAGCGGGTGCGGCGGTTTCGGCGGGTGCGGTTTCGGCGATCTCGACGGCGGTCTCTGCTTCTTCAGCAGACTCGGCGACGAACGGGTCGTTCAGGTTTTCGGGCATAGGGGAAAGTTTCCTCATCCATAGGGGGCCAGTCGGCGCGGCCCGGTTGGGCTTGGCCGCAGTACACGTTGCGGGCAAAAGAACCCGAAGGCTCTGGTGCTCGCAAGAAGTCCGGCGCTGTCGCAATCCCATGGCAGGACTTCCCGCTGCATCTCTTGGCTGCTATCTCAGCAGTCTGTACAGCGTTTTCTTCGCCCGGCTCTCCCTATGAAACTGCCCACACACATTTTGCGGGCCCCAACACTGACCAGTCCTGCCTCAAGAATTGGGCAGGAAAAAGGGATTTCCGGAGTGGGGGATAGTTCTAGTGTAGGGCACAGATTGGTCCCGCGGCGACATAACTGCCGACGGCGGCGGTGAGCTTGCGCACAAAGCCGCGCCGGGCGCCCTCAAGACCGCCCCTCAGGACGGCCGTTCGAGGGCATCTTCAGGCGTCCACCCCGTTGCGGCGCATGAGCTTTTCGAAAGAGTCGTGGTAGTCGGACTGCAGCAGGATTTCTCCGTCCGCCTCTGCGTCGAGCAGCAATTGCATGTCATCGAGGTTGGGGTTGCTGAACCACTGCCCCACCGTGATGCCGTGTTTCGGCACAAACAGTTTGTGGATGTAGTCACCGGCCGAAATGGTGCCGGTCTTCACTACGCGCAGGTAGGTGCCGACCCGCCCTGCTTCGGTGAAGCGCTTGACCCACTGTGGTTCGTTCATGCGGCGCTGGAACGTTGCGCACGGCACACGCGGGGACGTGACCTCGACTTCGACGTCCAAGCCGATCTTCCACCGTTCGCCGATCACCGCACCGCTGGTCTCGATTCCGGCAACGCGGAGGTTCTCCCCGAAGATCCCGGCGGGCATGTCCCGCTGGAGTTCATTCGCCCAGTAATCGGCATCCGCCTGGGAATACGCGTAGAGCGCCTGGTCCTCGCCGCCGTGGTGGATCCGGCTCGCCTGGATGTCGCCGTGGATTCCCAGCTTGTGGACCTTCACCGGCCCGTCAACGGGGCGCTTGTCAATGGCCGTCACTCCTACCGACCCTTCGGGATCGGGCAGGAGCTCGTATACCCGGCAAACAGCAAGCAACGATGCGGTATCCATGACTACAGTCTACGTACGCAGCTACGGATCGAAGCGATATCCCATGCCGGCCTCGGTATGGAGGTGTCGGGGCTGTGCAGGGTCGCGTTCGAGCTTGCGCCGGAGCTGGGCAATATAGACACGCAGGTACTGGGTCTCCTTGGCGTAGGCCTGTCCCCAGACCTGTGTGAGGATCTGCTGCTGGCTGACCAGCCGTCCGGCGTTGCGCACCAGCAATTCCAGGATGTTCCATTCCGTGGGCGTCAACCGGACTTCCGCGCCGTCTTTGGTGATCTTCTTTCCGGCCAGGTCAACCAGGAAGTCGGCGGTCTGGAGCGTCGGCGCTTCATGCCGGGGCGCTGCCCGCCTCGAGGCTGCACGGAGCCTGGCCAGGAGTTCGTCAAGGCCGAAGGGCTTGGTCACGTAGTCGTCGGCCCCGGCATCGAGGGCCTCAACTTTGTCTTCCGAACCGTGGCGGGCAGACAACACGATGATGGGCATGGTGCTCCAGCCGCGGATTCCCTTGATCACGTCCACGCCATCCATGTCCGGCAGGCCGAGATCGAGCACCACGATGTCCACGGGCTGCTGGGCAGCCGCCTTGAGTGCGTCTGCGCCGTTGCCGACGCTGATGGCACGGTAGCCGTGGGCATGGAGATTGATCTGCATTGCCCGGGCGATCTGGGCTTCATCTTCCACAATCAGGACGAGGCTCATGGCCGTCCTCCCGTCCACAGAGGGAGCGTGACCACCATGGTCAGCCCGCCTCCCGGCGTCGCCTCGGCCATGAGCGTACCGCCCATGGCCTCGGTGAAACCCTTGGCGACAGCAAGTCCCAGGCCGATTCCGCTGCGGCCGTCCCGGCTGGACGGAGAATCATCGAGGCGTTGGAAAGGCTGGAAAAGCTCCAGCACGGCCGCTGGCGCTATCCCCGAGCCATGGTCCATCACCCGCAGTTCGCTGGCCGGCCGACCATCCACCATGATGCCCGCACCGGTCCGCGCCGCCAGCACAACATCGGAATCAGGCGCGTATTTCACCGCGTTCTCCACGAGGTTCGCCACAACGCGTTCCAGCATCCCGGCGTCGGCCTCTATATACGGAAGGTTGGCCAGTAGCTCGTTGCGTATGCGCTCCCCCGGCACCCCGCGTAAAGCCTCCGGCAGGATCTGGTGCCAGCCCAGTCCGCGCAGCAGCGGGTTCACGGCATCCGCGGTGATACGGGACATGTCCAGCAGGTTATCCACCAAGTGATCCAAACGGTCCGCGTAGTCCTCGATAGTGGCCAATAGTTCGCGCTCGTCTTCGGGAGCAAAGGTCACGTCTTCCTGGCGCAGGCTGCTGACGGCAAGCTTGATGCCCGCCAAAGGAGTGCGGAGATCATGGGAGACGGCTCGCAGGATGGAGGTCCGCATCTTGTTGCCTTCCGCCAGGCGCGCGTTGTCCTGCCTGCTCTTGACCAGCTGCTGGCGCTCCCGCACGGCCACCACGAAGGCGCCGAACGCGGCGAGCATGCGGCGGTGCTGTTCGGAGAGCGGTCCGCCCCTGAGCAGGAGCGTGTAGTTGCGATCGACGACGGCGGCATGGTCGGCGGCCGCATGGGTCACCGGCGGTTGAATCCCGGAGCTTGCAAGGACCTTCCAACCCGGTCCGGTGGCGTCCGGCGAGTCAAACGTGGAGAGCAGCGTCATCGCTTCCATGCCGAGGTTGACGCGGATTTTGTCCAGGAACGACTCGAGGCTGCCGTCCGAGCTCAGGATACGAAGGGCCAATTCGCTCAGTGCCCTCGCCTCGGCTCCGGAATGCGCGGCTTCCTGGGCCCGTCGGGTCGCCAAACCGACGGCGAGCGCCACGCCGCACGCCACAGCAAGGAAGATGACCAGGGTGAAAAGCGTGGCGGGATCCGCGATGGATAGGGAGCCCACGGGATCGGCTGAGAAGTAGTTCAAGAGCATGCTGCCGAGGACGGCGGACACCACCGCCGGCCACAACCCGCCGATCGCGGCAACGGCGGCGGAGACGGCCAATTGGAAGAGCATGATCATGGCGAAGTTCCGGTATTGCAGCGCGGATACCACGACTTCGATTGCAGAGGGTAGCAGCAGGGCCAGGACCAGGCCCGCCAGAATTCGGGGTCGCCCGATTCCCTTGACTGCCGGTAGCTGCAGCCCTATTGCGTTCACATCCGCGGCGGCCATGGCTCAATTCTGGCACGGCGCAGGTGCCGCGCCGGCGCCGACGGTCCTTACAGGACGCTGCGGGGAACATGTCCGGCCTTAGGATGCTGGCATGAGCCATTCAACGACGAATACCTCCGATGTCCTTGCCCTCGATTCCCTCTTGGGCTCCGAGGAACTGGAGCTTCGCGAGAAGGTACGCGATTTCACGGACCAGCGGATCCGGCCGAACATCGCCCGCTGGTACGAGGACGCGGTGTTCCCGCGGGAACTGCCGGCGGAACTCGGCGAACTCGGCGTCCTTGGCATGCATCTGGAGGGCTACGGCTGCCCGGGCCGCACCGCCGTCGAATACGGCGTTGCCGCCATGGAACTCGAGGCCGGCGATTCCGGCATCCGGACCTTCGTGTCCGTCCAAGGCTCCCTGGCCATGACGGCGATCCACAAGTGGGGCAGCGAAGAGCAGAAGGAACAATGGCTCCCGCGCATGGCTGCCGGCGAACTGATCGGCTGTTTTGCCTTGACGGAGCCGACGGCGGGTTCGGACCCGTCGTCCATGGCCAGCTTTGCGCGCCGCGACGGGACGGGCGACGACGCCGGCTGGGTGCTGAACGGTTCGAAGCGCTGGATCGGGATGGCATCGATCGCGGACGTCATGGTGGTGTGGGCAAACACCGACGACGGCATCCGGGGCTTCCTGGTTCCGGCCGGCACCCCGGGAGTCGCCGTGACTCCCATCGACGCGAAGCTCTCCATGCGTGCCTCGATCCAGTGCGATGTGGTGTTCGACGCCGTCCGGCTGGGTCCGGAGGCACTCCTCCCGGGTGCCATGGGACTCCGCGGCCCGTTCTCCTGCCTCAACGAGGCGCGGTACGGCATTGCGTGGGGTGCCATGGGCGCTGCCCGCGACTCCTACGAGGCCGCGCTCGAATATGCCGGGAGCCGCATGCAATTCGGCAAGCCCTTGGCCGGCTACCAGTTGACCCAGGAGAAGCTCGTGAACATGGTCCTGGAGATCCAGAAAGGTACCTTGCTCGCCCTGCACCTTGGGCGGCTCAAGGATGCGGGCAAACTGCACCCGGAGCAGATCTCGGCGGGCAAGCTCAACAATGTGCGGGAGGCAATCAAGATCGCCCGCGAAGCGCGCACCATCCTCGGTGGCAACGGCATCACGCTGGACTACCCGCCCATGCGCCATGCCAACAACCTGGAATCCGTGCGCACTTACGAAGGGACGGACGAGGTGCACACGCTGATCCTTGGCCAGCACATCACGGGCGTCCCGGCTTTCCGCTAGCTCCGCGCGCGGGGGGACCAGCCCAGCGAGCTAGGCTCCGACCGAAACCGGTTCCTTCTTTCCCGCGTCCTTGCGGATGGTGGCGCTGATGACGGCGGCCACCGTGCACATCGCTGCGGCGCCGATCCATGCGTAGGTGTAGTGGCCAGTGGCATCGCGGATGTAACCCGCGAGCAACGCGGCCGCAGCGGCCCCGAGCTGGTGCGCGGCAAAGACCCACCCGAACACCACCGAGCCGTCCGCGCCGAACACCTTCCGGCAGATGGCCGCCGTCGGGGGCACGGTGGCCACCCAGTCCAGGCCGTACACCACTACGAACAGGATCATGCTCGGTTGCACGGTGGAGCCCAGAAGCACGGGCAGCACCAACAGCCCAACCCCGCGGAACTGGTAATACACAGCCAGGAGCACCTTGGGATTGAAGCGGTCCGTCAACCAACCGGAGGCGATGGTGCCCACGATGTCGAAGATCCCGACGACGGCCAGCAACCCGGCCGCGGTGGTTTCCGGCATGCCGTGGTCGTGCGCCGAGGGGATGAAGTGGGTGCCGATCAGGCCGTTGGTGGTGGCACCGCAGATGGCGAAACCGGCAACCAGGGCCCAGAAGGTGCGCACTTTGCTGGCGCGCTTGAGGACCTGCAGTGCGCGCACGGCTGCGTTGGGCGTCTTGGCGCCTTCCGCGTTGGCGGCTTCCGGGACCGGGGCGGGCTCCGCCGTCGTCGCTTGCTCTTCTTCGGCTCCGTAGGGCTGGACCCCGACGTCGGCAGGTGAGTTCTTCAGCCAGCGCAGCACGAGCGGCACTACGGCAAGCGCACCCGCTGCGATGAGGAGCGAGGCACCGCGCCAGCCCGGGCTCTGGGCAAGCACCGCGATGAAGGGCAGGAACACTAGCTGCCCGGCCGCGCTGCCCGCCGTCAGGATGCCGATCACCAGTCCGCGGTTCTTGGAGAACCACGTATTGGCGATGGTGGCCGCGAAAACCAAGGCCATGGAGCCGGTGCCCAGCCCGATCAGGACGCCCCAGGTCAGCAGGATCTGCCACGACTGGTTGACGAACACCGTCAGGGCGGAGCCGAGACCGATCAGGCAAAGGGCAATCGCGGTGACGGTGCGGATGCCGAAGCGTTCCATGAGCGCCGCAGCGAACGGTGCCGTGAGCCCGAACAACACCAGGTTGATGCTGACTGCGAGCGACAAGACGGTTGTTGACCAGCCGAATTCCTGTTGCAGCGGCACCATGAGCACACCGGGCGCCGCCCGGAAACCGGCCGCGCCTACGAGTGCCAGGAACGCGACGGCGGCGACCATCCAGGCGGGGTGGAGTCGCCACTTCCGAGGAGTCTTGCCGGCTGGTTTGCCGGCGGAAAGTTTGGTGGAATTGGGTGCGGTCATGCGGAGGGCTCCGATTCGTCCAGGAGGTCACGTCTGGCGGGGGCGGTGGCCAGGGCCATGGGGTGTTCCGATCGCGTGAGGCTATGCCAACTGGTGTTGGCCGCGGTCAGGCGGGACCCGCAGTGGGAGCACGTATCAGCCGACGCGGTCGGCAGCCCGCAGCCGTTGTGGATCACGCGCATGTGGGCGTTGTCCGCCGGCGCGTCGAGATGCTTCTCGGACCAGAGAATGATGGCGTTCAAGACGGGCAAGGCATCTTCGCCCTTGGCCGTGAGGACGTATTCCTGGCGCGTGCGGGCGCCATCTTGGTAGGGCCGTTGGGCAAGGAGGCCTGCCTCGACCAGCCAGCCCAGTCTTTTACTGAGGACGTTGTCTGCGATGTGGAGGCGGGTTTTGATGGCGTCGAAGCGGCCGTTGCCGAAGAAGACCTCCCGCAGCACCAGGCTTCCCCAAGGGTCGCCGAGGATATCGAGGCCGCGCGCCAGGCTGCACGTCCGCTCGGACCAATCGGATCGTAAGGGCATGGTTCGAGATTAGCTGGCTTTTCTAAAGAAAGCTAGGTTACTTGGTGAGGGCTTTCAGTCGGTGATGTTGCCGATCGCCTGCTCGAGGTCCGCGATCAGGTCCTCGACGTCCTCGATGCCGCAGGAAAGCCGGATCAGGTTGACAGGCACGGCCAGCTCAGTGCCCTTGACCGAAGCGTGCGTCATCTCCGAGGGATAGTTCATGAGGGACTCGATGCCGCCCAGGGACTCGGCCAGAGTGAAGACCTGGGTGGATTCTGCCACCTTGCGGGCCGCAGCTTCGCCGCCCTTGAACTGCACGGAAATCATGCCGCCGAACTTCTTCATCTGCTTGGCCGCGAGCTCGTGGCCCGGGTGGGAAGGCAGCCCCGGATACAGCACGGCTTCAACCTCGGGGCGCTCCAGCAACCACTCGGCCACGGCCTGGGCGTTCTCGCTGTGGCGGTCCATGCGCACGCCGAGCGTCTTGAGGCCACGCGTGGTCAGGAACGCATCCATGGGTCCGGACACGGCGCCGACAGCGAACTGCACGAAGCCGATCTTCTCTGCCAGTTCGGCGTCCTTGACCACGATCGCGCCGCCCACCACATCCGAGTGGCCGCCGATGTACTTGGTGGTCGAGTGGACCACGACGTCGGCCCCCAGGGCGAGCGGGGTCTGCAAGTAGGGGGACGCAAAGGTGTTGTCGACCACCAGGAGGGCACCGGCGTCGTGCGCTACTTTGGCGAGCGCTTCGATATCGGTGATCTTCATCATGGGGTTGGAAGGCGTTTCCACCCAGACGATGCGGGTCTTGTTCACCGCGACGGCCGCGGCAACGGCGTTCAGGTTGGACATGTCCACTGGTGTGTTACCGATGCCCCACTCACCCAGCACGCGGTTGATGAGCCGGTAGGTTCCGCCATACGCGTCGTTGCCGAGGACGATGTGGTCGCCGGGCCGGGCAACAGCACGGATCAGTGAGTCCTCCGCTGCGAGGCCCGAGCTGAAACTGAACGCGTGGGTGCCGCCTTCGAGCGCGGCGAGCTGTTCCTGCAGCGCATCTCGGGTGGGGTTGCCGCCGCGGCCATACTCGTAGCCGTCGCGCAAACCACCTATGCCGTCCTGGGCATACGTCGAGCTGAAGTGCAGCGGCGGAACCACGGCGCCGGTGCGCGGTTCGAATGCCTGGCCGGCGTGGACGGCACGCGTGTTGAATCCTGCTTCGTTTGCAGACATATGAACTCCTAGTGTCAGTTGCTCAGGTAGGCGAGAAGGTCGTGGCGGGTCAGGATGCCCACGGGAGCTCCAACGAACGTCACCATGACGGTGTCGACGTCGGACAGCAGCTCGCGTGCGGCGGAAATGGTCTCCAGGGAGCCGATCACGGGCAGGCGCTCCCCCATGTGCTCGGAGATCTTGTCGGTCAATTTCGCCTCGCCACGGAACAGCTTGGAGGTCAGCGTGCGCTCATCGACAGCGCCGAGCACCTCGCCCATGACCACGGGCGGCTCCTGCGAGAGGACCGGGATGTGCGAGACCCCGAATTCGTTCATGATGTTGATGACATCGCGGACGGTCTCGTTGGGATGGATGTGGACGAGGTCCGGCATTTCGCCGGTCTTGGACTTCAGGACCTCGCCCACCGAGGCTTCCTCGCCGCCGGAGAGGAAGCCGTAGGAACGCATCCACTTGTCGTTGAAGATCTTCGCCAGGTAGCCACGGCCGGAGTCCGGCAGGATCACGACGACGACGGCTTCCTCGCCAAGGTCTTTGGCCACCTGCAACGCGGCAACCACTGCCATGCCGGAGGAACCCCCTACCAGGAGGCCTTCCTCGCGGGCCAGGCGCCTGGTCATCTCGAAGGAGTCGGCGTCGCTGACGGCGATGACATCGTCCGGCACAGTCTTGTCGTAGTTGGCCGGCCACATGTCCTCGCCGACGCCCTCCACGAAGTAGGGCCGCCCGGTGCCGCCCGAGTAGACCGAGCCTGCCGGGTCCGCGCCGATGACCTTGACGCGGCCGCCGTCGGACTCCGGCCGCTGGGCGGACACATCCTTGAGGTAGCGCCCGGTGCCGGTGATGGTGCCGCCCGTCCCGGCGCCGATCACGACGTGGGTGATCTTCCCGTCGGTATCACGCCAGATCTCGGGCCCGGTGGTTTCGTAGTGGCTGCCGGGGGCTGCGGGGTTGGAGAACTGGTCCGGCTTGTAGGCTCCGGGGATCTCCGACACGAGCCGGTCGGAGACGCTGTAGTAGCTTTGCGGGCTGTCCGGGGCCACGGAAGTAGGCGTCACGACAACTTCGGCGCCGTACGCCTGAAGTACGGCACGCTTGTCCTCGCCCACTTTGTCCGGGACAACAAAGATGCATTTGTAGCCCTTTTGCTGGGCCACCAGGGCGAGTCCGACGCCGGTATTGCCCGAGGTCGGTTCCACGATGGTTCCGCCCGGCTTGAGCTTTCCGTCCCGCTCCGCTTCCTCGATCATCTTCACCGCGATGCGGTCCTTGATGGAGCCACCGGGATTCACATATTCAAGCTTCACCAGAATGGTGGCTTTGATGTCCCCGGTCACGTGGTTGAGCTTGATGAGCGGTGTATTGCCAATGAGGTCCAGGACGGACTGGGCGTACTTCATAGGTACCAAGTTACCGCTTGGTCGGGACTGCTCCGGTGCAGCGGAGGCTCAGCACGTGGCACAGCTGACTCCGCCGGGCTCCGGATGCTCGATCGTCGTCGGAGACTTGCCGGCGCAGAGCGAGATGGCGCCGGGTTCCATGCGGGGCCTTCAGCTTGTGGTCGCCGATGCCCGCGCCGCACGCGAGGAATTGCTCGGCCGCGGGGTCGAGGCCAGCGAAATCACCGTCTTCGACGAGCGCGACGGCGGCACGTTCTTCGGCTTCAGCGATCCGGACGGCAACACGTGGGCCGTGCAGGAACTCAAGGTCCGGGCCGAGAAGCCGCTGATTCCGGCGGAGTCCCGCGGGCGCTTCGGAGAGTAGTTTCGGGAGCGTAGGGCCAGCCCCGCGTAAAGGGCCGGCCCGAGCAACCCACTCACTCTGCCGGTGCAGTGCCTCCTGCCGAAGAGTCCGTCTGCCAGAGGCCGAGGATGTTGCCTTCGGTGTCCTTGAAATAGGCGTAGTAACCCATGCCTGGAACGGCATCCTTGCCTTTGACCACAGAACCGCCCGCACTCTCGATTTGGCCGAGCGAAGCCTCGATGTCTTCGACGTCAACCGTGATGATGGGCGTCTTCAATTCCTCTGTGCGCGGGAACAGTGCACCATTGATGGCCCCTGGCGCGCTCGGCATGCCCGTCTGTGGGTCCGAAGGCGTGGTGATGGCGATCGTGTAGTCCATTTCCTGCATGGGGTTGAGCATCCAGCCGAAGGCACCCTGGTAGAAAGTGTTGGCCCGCTCCTTGTCGTCCGCGGGGATCTCGAAATGCACTACACCGGCCATTGCGTTCTCCTGAGATTGTCATGGAAGGCGCAGACGCCCCGCGCCACACGTGGAGTCTAGTCGTGTGGGTTTCGCGGCGTAAGGTCTTGAGCGCGGCTCTTTTCGAGTGTTGTCACACGAGCATGCGACCATGAATGAATGACCATCGTCGATGCCCCACCCGCCGCAGCGGCTGCGGCCGACGCATCCGTGCGATGGCACCCCGGCGGCCCCTTCGACCTCCTGCAGACCGTGGGAATCCTCATGCGCGGCAACGGCGATCCGTCCTTCGCTGTCCGACAGGACGGGGTGTGGATGGCCTTCACGACGCCGGATGGCCCGGCCACGCTGCGCCTCACCGCCGCGGGAACCGGCCAAGGCACCCGTGTCGATGCCCAGGCGTGGGGCCCCGGCACGGGCTCCGCCATTGCCTCCGTGCCTGCGTTGTTGGGGAGCGGGGACGACTGGTCCGGCTTCGACGAGCCTGCGTTCCATGCCACCCTTCCGCGCATGGTCAGGGAAGCCCGACGCCGGAACCTCGCCGTCCGTTTGCCTACCACCGGCCGTGTGGTGGACTCCCTCGTGCCCACGATTCTTGAGCAAAAGGTCACCACTATCGAAGCCCGCCGGGGCTACCGCTACCTGATGTACAGGTACGGCACCGCAGCGCCAAGCGCAGGCCGCCTCCCGACGTCGGGCCCGTCGGGGCTACTCGTGGCGCCGACCGCAGCCCAATGGTTAGCCATCCCTTCGTGGGAATGGCACAAGGCAGGCGTGGGTCCCCAGCGTTCGGCGACGGTCATGCGGGCGCTGCGATCCGCCGTCGCGCTTGAACGGCTCGCCTCACTCAGCGCGGCGGAAGCCGCGGCAAAGATGCAGACCATCCCGGGCATCGGCATCTGGACGGCCGCCGAGGTGGTCCAGCGGACCCATGGCTGCCCTGATTCGATCGCGGTGGGCGACTACCATTTGGCCTCGTACGTCGGTTATGCGCTCACAGGCAGGAAGACGGACGACGCCGGAATGATCGCCCTCCTGGAACCGTGGCGTGGGCACCGGCAGCGGGTAGTCCGGATGCTCGGGCTCAGCGGCTTCCGCAAGCCGACCTTCGGACCACGGATGACCATCCAGGACCACCGAGGACACTAACGCCACCAACGCCCCCCCAACGCGGGGTCACTTACGGCCGATGTTGCCGCCCAGCATGGGCCGTAAGTGACCCCGCGTTCGGAGTTTCGCGCGCTTGATCCGGACAATCAGGCCAGAGAACCCTTCGGCCAGATCATCGGCGTTGGCCTTGAAGTAGGACCAGCCGGCATTGGTGAACGCTTCGTCCCTCCGGTTGTCCCGTGTCTGCTGTTCCCGCGTGAGATGTGGTGCGCCGTCGTACTGCACGGCGATCCGAAACCGCCGGTACCCCAGGTCCGCGGACGGCGACCACGGATCGTCCGGGTCGAGGCGGAGCTGCAGTTCCGGTTCAGGCAATCGCGCATCCGACATTGCGAGCCGCACGAATGTCTCCGGAAACGAATCTGCTCCAACCCGCATGTCTTCAAGGGCAAGCCGGGCCTTCTCCACGCCTTTCATGTTCGGATGCTGCCGGATCAGGAGCCGCAATCCTTCCTTGGTGGCGTAGGCCTCCGTCCTTCCTTCAAGGCCAGGCCGAGGCGTACGGATCAGCTGATCGCCCATGGCAATCACGTACCGCAGCGGCAACTGATGCGCCAGGTCAAGCCACGTCCGGGACGGGGAGGACACCGGGATACCGTCTATCTCCGTGACTTCGCCCTGGAGGACACGGACTCGGTGCCCCGTCACCCCGGTCCGGCGGACCCGGGGAAGCTCATGGGGCTTGCTCAGGTGGACCGTCTCGCAGTCGCCCAGCCACGGAGGAAGGCCGAGCCGGGTCAGTACCGCGGCGCTCTCATGGGACACCCAGGCGCCCGGTGTTGCCGCGGCAAGGACCCGCGCCTGTTCGGCAAACTCAAAGTCACGACCCGCAGGCAAGTAGATCAGCCGCCCGCCGTCGGACATATCCCTGGCCCGGAGCCGCTTCGGAGCGACGCCAAGCACGCGGGATTCATAGACCGTGAAAGGACGGTTACTAAGTTCCTCCGGCAGCGGCATGATGCGGACCATGGGATCCAGTTTGTCCGCAGTTTGACCCCGGCAAGGAGTTATCCACAGGCTGACTTCCAAGCAAGCCAACGCGGGGTCACTTACGGCCCATGTTGCCGCCTAACATGGGCCGTAAGTGACCCCGCGTTGGAATTAGAGTCCGAGGCGGGCGATCGCTTCTTCGCGCATGTCGATCTTGCGCACCTTGCCGGACACCGTCATGGGGAAGCTCTCCCTGATGTCGACGTAGCGGGGGATCTTGTAATGGGCAAGTTTGCCGCGGCAGAACTCCTGCACCCCTTCCAGGTCCAAAGCCGCTCCCGGTTTGAGGATGATGCACGCCATCAACTCCTCGCCGTACTTGGGGTCAGGCACCCCGATGACTTGGACGTCCTGGATGGCGGGATGGCGATACAGGAACTCCTCGATTTCGCGGGGATAGATGTTCTCCCCTCCGCGGATGACCATGTCCTTCATGCGGCCTTCGATGATGATGAAACCGTCCGAGTCCATCCGGGCGAGGTCGCCGGTGTGCATCCAGCCGTCGTCGTCGATGGCCTCGGCTGTCTTCTCCGGCTGGCCCCAATACCCGGCCATCACGGCGTAGCCCCGCGTGGACAGCTCGCCGATCCCCCCGCGTTCCAGGGTTTCGCCGGTGGCCGGATCCACGATCTTGGACTCGAGCCTGGGCATCGTGCGCCCTACAGTCGTGGTCCTTTGCTCCAGGGTGTCGGCCGCGAGGGTCATGGTGGATACGGGAGAAGTCTCGGTCATGCCGTAGCAAATGGCCACGTCCCGCATGTTCATCTCGGCGATGACACGCTCCATGACCTCGATAGGGCATAGTGAGCCGGCCATGACGCCGGTACGCAGCGTCGAGAGGTCGTAGGACGCGAAATCCGGCAAAGCCAGCTCGGCGATGAACATCGTGGGCACGCCATACAGCGAGGTCCCGCCAAAATCCTGCACGGCTTCCAGCGCTGCGGCCGGGGAGAATCCGCGGCCGGGAATGATGGTGGCCGCGCCGAAGCTCAGGGCGTTCAGGTTCCCGATGACCATGCCGAAACAGTGGTAGAAAGGCACCGGAAGGACCACGCGGTCGCGTTCCGTGTATCCCAACAGCCTGCCGATTTGGTTGCCGTTGTTGAGGATGTTGTGGTGCGTCAGGGTGGCGCCCTTGGGGAAGCCCGTGGTCCCCGAGGTGTATTGCAGATTGATGGGATCGTGCGGGTCCAGCTCCGCCATCCGAGCCTTGAGCGCTGAGGGGACGACGTCGTCCGCCCGCTTGAGCAGTTCGGCGTACGTCAGCTCGGCGTCAGTTTGCGGTTCGCCTGCGTTAAGCATGTCCAGTCCCAGATCGGGAAGAAACACGAGCTCCCGAAGCTCAGGGCAACTGGTCAAGGCGTCCCGGGCCATGGCCACATAGTCACTGTTCTTGTCCGATGGCGCGGCCACCAGCATCCGCATGCCGTTCTGGCGGACCACGAATTCGAGTTCATGGCTGCGGTAGGCCGGATTGACGTTGACCAGGATCGCCCCGACCTTCGCCGTGGCGTATTGCAGGATGGTCCATTCGGCGCAATTCGGGCTCCAGATGCCTACCCTGTCACCCTTCGCGACGCCCATGGCGAGCAGCGCACGCGCGAGGCGATCGACGTCGTCGTTCAGTTTTTCGTAGCTCCAGCGCCTGGCCTCATCGCCCGGCACCACGGCGGCTTCGATGAGCGCGTCCCGCAACGGAAACCGCGCCGCGACGCGTTCGAAGTTGGCGCCGATGGTCTCTTCAAGCAGCGGGACGTCAGTGTCCCCGGCTGTGTAGGAAAGCATGAACGCACGCTACCAACTCCGGGGGGCCAAGAGAAGACTTTTGCTTGGAAGTCCTACAAAATATTTCAGGGCCTTGGCGGGCCAGCCGGTAATGTGAATCCCATGAGTGCACCCATTGACCTGCAGGCCACGTTCATCCCCAACGACGGCGAATTCTTCCGCGTCAAGCTCGCGCTGGAAATCGCGATCGACGAAGTGGTCAACGAACCCGGCTGCATCCGCTACGAGCTCACCGAAGCCAACGAGGACAAGCTGGTCCTGACCGAACAGTGGGCATCCGAGGAGCACCTCGACACCCATTCCAAGGGCATCGCCGTCCAGGACCTCAACGAATCCCTCAGCGCGCTGCTCGCGGAGCCTGTGAAGCTCGAGCGCCTCTAACTAGCATCGGCTGTTGCCCACTGGAAAGTGGGCAACAGCCGATGGCGTTTGCTAGGAGTTTTCGGCGCGCTGCTTTGCGATGTGCGCGTGAACCTCATCCATGTCGAGACCCTTGACGGCCTCGATGACCTGCTCCAGCTGTGGTCCGTTCAGTGCGCCCGGCTGGGAGAACACGAGGACCTTTTCGCGGAAGGCCATGAGCGTGGGGATCGAGGAGATACCGGCTTCGGCGGCCAGCTGCTGCTCGGCCTCGGTGTCCACCTTGGCGAAGAAGACATCGTCATGCTTCTCGGAAGCGGCCTGGTATGTGGGGGCAAACTGCCTGCAAGGGCCGCACCACGCAGCCCAGAAATCCACCAGGACAATGTCATTGCCCTCGATGGTCGATGCGAACTGCTCGCCGGTGATGTCAACTGTAGCCATGCTTCCACGGTACGCGACCGCACCGCCTAAGTCGCCCTTGTTCGCTACCCGGCAAACCGGGAATAAAGCACGACGCCGGGCAGCTCGTTTGGGGCCGCCCGGTACCGTCGGCTAGTGCCAGAGGTGCGGGGCGGCCTTCCTGGCACCGGGGAGCGCGTTGTTCTCGCGCCACTCGTGGATCCATTCCGGAAGCTCGAGGTCCGCGGGGGGCTCGCCGAACTCGGCCAGGATTTCCTCCTGGCTCACGGGCCGGCCCTTGGCGACAAGCCGTGTGGCGATGTGCGCGCGGGCGTAGATCTCGCCGTCGGCCACCATTCGTTGTTCAAAGTAGATCGCCTTCGAATCGATCCCGATGATCTTGGACTCGATGGTGTATTGCTGCCAGAGCTGCAACGACTTCCGGAACGCGATGGTCTCCCCAGCTGCCACGGGGCTCCAGCGGCGTCTGCGCATCTTTTGCCAGATCCCCGCGCGCACCATGAGGTCGAAGCGTCCAAGATCCATCAGCGAGAAATACATGCCGTTGTTGACATGCATCGCAATGTCGATGTCCGTGGGCAGCACTCGCATGGGCAAGGAAGACGTGCCCCAAACGCTGAGCCGGCTCCGCCTGGACGAGGTGAACAAGAGCAAGAGGGTTCGGAGAAGCAAATGCATAACCGCAATGTTACTCCCCAGTAACATTTCGGGACAGACCCGTTTTGTGTGTCGCTACATGGCATGTCGTTTACCACCGGTTCACATGCCGAGGGAAGAATGTCTGAAAACAAATTGCAGAAGGCACCAAGGAGATCCCGTGAGCACCACCCAAACCATCAGGCCACACGCAGAGGTGTGGCCGGAACTTCCGCTCCACCAGGAGCTCGTGTTGCAGGACACCCGCGGCAACAGGATCGTGGGCACCCTGGACGGCATGACCGAGGATCGCAGCACGCTCTGGATCCAGTTGTCCGGAGGCCTGGGCCGGCAACTCGTCCATCACCAGGACGGTTACTGGCTGGAGCCGGGCAGCGCGAGCTAATCGGGCTTTCGTTCTCGACACGCAAAATCCCTGTCGACACCGGAATTCGTGCGTCGAGAATCCACCAGCGCCGCGCAGGGGATTTTCCGCGTCGAACGGCCCCGCGCGCCTCGAACGGGGCCTCCCCAGAAAACGCGGACAAACAAAAATCCCCGGAACCATTGGTTCCGGGGATTTAATTTTGTGGCAGATGAGGGATTCGAACCCCCGTAGGCGTTGCCAGCTGATTTACAGTCAGCCCCCTTTGGCCGCTCGGGTAATCTGCCGAACTTCAAAGAAGTCACTCCCGATCATCGTTTCGTTTCCGATCCGGTAAGCGCGAGCAAGACAACCTTACAGAACTTCTGCCGAAGAATCGAATCGAGCCCTCAAGGGCCCAAAATCGGCGGAAATCTCAGGCTAACCAAGTATCCGGCCTGCCAGTTTGGCCTCGAAACTGGCCGCCTGCTCCAGCGTGATCTGGTTGAGCTGCACGGCCCGCAACAAGTCCGCGTGGACGCCATCCATCCGCGACGCCGCGTCCGGGACCGGGCTCAGGACCACGGAGGCGGCGAGCGCTGCGGCTGCAACCGCGCCTGCGGCCGTGGCGGCAGCGACTCCGATTGAACCGGCGGCGGCAGCGGCTGACTTGGTGACGTAGCGGACGGCCTGGTTGCTCATGGTGCTCCTTTTCAGGACGGGCTCTTCAAACTGATACAACTCTGTCGGGGCAGTCTCAGTTCCGGCCATGCGTGTGCTGTGAGCGAACTGTGAACGTTCAGCACACGCCGGGCGCTTCCGTACTAGGCTGGATGGCAGACAAAACCGCCCGTTTCCGGGCCACCCCCAACGATCACAAGGAGAGTCATGGCAGGCGAATCCACATTCGACGTCGTCAGCAAGGTAGACAAGCAGGAAGTCGCCAACGCGCTCCACCAGTCCCAGAAGGAAATCGCACAGCGATACGACTTCAAGGGCGTCGGCGCGGAGATCGACTTCAGCGGCGAGAAGATCCTCATGAAGGCCAACTCGGAGGACCGCATCCTCGCTGTCCTGGACGTGTTCCAGTCCAAGCTCATCAAGCGCGGCATCTCCCTGAAGTCCCTCGACCAGGGCGAGCCTTACCCCTCCGGCAAGGAATTCCGCCTGGAGTGCTCCATCAAGGAGGGCATTGCCCAGGACATCGCGAAGAAGATCAACAAGATCATCCGTGACGAAGCCCCTAAGTCCGTCAAGTCCCAGATCCAGGGCGACGAGCTCCGCGTCACCTCGAAGTCCCGCGATGACCTGCAGGAGACCATGAACATCCTCAAGAAGTTCGAAGAGGCCGATCTCCAGTTCGTGAACTTCCGCAGCTAGGACTTCGTTGCGGCCCAGGCCGCCATCCGGAAGTACGACGACGGCGCGTTGCCCCCTGAGCGGGCAACGCGCCGTCGTCGTCGTTAACGGAGAGAGGCGCGTCACTCCAGGCAACTTTTTGGGGTCGAGGCCTGGCGAAGGCCCCGGGATTCCGCGACTGCACCGATCCGCGGAGGTCAAAAGACTGCGGCTGACAGCCACCCCAAAATAATTACGACACGTTTCTTTTGCGCAATCCCTCCGAACGGGTACTGTACTTCCTTAGGCGAGCCTAAGTGTGGCTCCCCTAACGAAGGATTCCACATGACCGCGAACTTCCTGATCGGCCTGCGCGAGGGCCTTGAAGCCACCCTCGTTGTGGTCCTGCTCATGGCCTACCTGGTCAAGACGGGACGCCGCTCGCTGCTCCCCCGGCTCTGGGCCGGCGTCGGCATCGCCGTGGCCGTATCCATCGCCTTCGGCGCCTTGCTCACCTTCGGTCCGCAGGGACTGACTTTCGCCGCGCAAGAGGCGATCGGGGGCGGATTGTCGATTGCCGCCGTCGGGCTCGTCACCTGGATGGTCTTCTGGATGGCGCGCACTGCCCGCAGCCTCGGCGGCGAGTTGAAGTCCCAAGTGGACAAGATGGCCGACGGCGCCGCGTGGGGCCTCATGGTCGTGGCGGCACTGGCGGTGGGCCGCGAAGGACTTGAGACTGCGCTGTTCCTTTGGGCTGCTGCCCAGGCCGCCGGCGAGTCGTCGCAGCCGCTGCTCGGCGCGCTGCTCGGCCTGGCCGTCGCTGCCGGGCTCGGATACCTGCTGCACCGCGGCGTCCTCAAGGTCAATCTCTCGCGGTTCTTCACCTGGACCGGAGTCGGCCTCATCGTGATCGCGGGCGGCGTGCTCGCGTATGGCATCCATGACCTCCAGGAAGCCGGAATCCTGCCAGGGCTCCACACCCTCGCTTTCGACGTCTCCGCGGCCATCCCGCCGTCGTCCTGGTACGGCACCCTGCTGAAGGGCACCCTTAACCTGTCCCCGGCCACCACGTGGCTCGAAGCCGGGGCCTGGCTGCTGTACGTGATCCCTGTGCTCTATTTCTACATCCGCGTCAACGGTTCCACGCCGAAGAAATCCACGGGCAACGCCCCCACGGCCCAAGCCGCCACCGCCGCCTAAAAGCTTCCCGCACCCCACAACAGAAGGAAACCCAATGCCTGGCACTCCCCTGCCCAAAATTCCCCTGCCCACAACGGCTTCACGCCGCCGGACGTCCCTCGCCCTCGTCGCCGCTGCCGCCGCCGTTCCGCTCGTACTCACCGGCTGCACGGATAACACAAAGACGCCGGGCGCCAGCGCCTCCGCCGGACCGATCCAGGTCACCAGCACCAAAACCGAATGCAAAGTCTCCACGGGCAGCGTCCCCAGCGGCAACCTGAGCTTCGCGGTCAAGAACGACGGCACTGAAATTACCGAGTTCTACCTCCTCGCCGAGGACGGCCTGCGGATCGTCGGCGAAGTGGAGAACATCGGTCCCGGCCTGACCCGCAACCTGGTGGTCACTGCTCCCGCGGGCAAGTACACCACCGCCTGCAAGCCGGGCATGCAGGGCGACGGTATCCGAGCCGCCTTTGAGGTCACGGACTCCGGAAACAAGACCGGCGTCGATGCCGATTTCCAGAAGCTTGTGGACACTGGGGTTCAGCAGTACACGGCGTACGTCAAAGACCAGACTGAGCAGCTTGTGACCGGCACCAAGGCCTTCGCCGATGTCTACGCGGCGGGCGACGTAACGAAGGCCCGCGAACTGTACGCCGCAACCCGCATGCACTGGGAACGGATCGAACCCGTAGCGGAATCCTTCGGGGACCTCGACCCCAAACTCGACGCCCGCGAAGCCGACCTTGAACCGGGCCAGGAATGGACCGGCTGGCACCGCGCGGAGAAGGACTTGTTCCCGCCGTCGGGCTACACAGCGCTGACGGCCACCGAGCGGGCCAAAATCGCCACGCAGCTCGTTTCCGACACCGAGGAGCTCGGCAAGCGCACCCGCACTGTGGTGCTCTCCGCGGACAAGCTCGGCAACGGCGCCAAGGAGCTGCTGGACGAAGTCGCGCGCGGCAAGGTCACCGGCGAAGAAGAAATCTGGTCCCACACGGACCTCTGGGACTTCCAGGCCAACATCGACGGCGCGCGGATAGCGTTCGAAAACCTCAAACCTGCGCTCGCGCAGAAAGACCCGGCCCTGGCCACGAGCCTCGACGGGAAGTTCGCTGCCCTTGAGGCCGAACTCAAGAAGCACGCCAAGGGTGACGGCTTCGCGTACTACAACGAACTCAGCCCCGCCGAGGTCCAGCAGCTCGCCGCGCTGGTCGACGCCTTGGGAGAGCCGTTGTCCAAGCTCACCTCAGCCGTGGTCCTGTGAGCGGCTGCCCTTTCAACCACGAGACCGCTGAGGCGCCCGACGGCGGGACCCAGGCTGCCGCCGTCGGGCCCGCCAATGCGGCCGTTGCGTCCGCTGCCAAGGACCACGACGGCAAGCGCGGCATGTCCCGTCGCGGACTGTTCTCCCTCGCCGGCGTGGGCGGTGCCGGTGCAGTGGCTGGCCTTGCCGCCGGATACCTCAGCCACGATGCGGTGGCAGCTGAAGCGGCGCCCGCGGCAAGCGACGTCGTTCCCTTTTACGGCGAGCGCCAGGCCGGGATCATCACTCCCGCCCAGGATCGCCTCCACATCGCTGCCTTCGACGTGACGGTCGAGGACCGCGCCGCACTGATCCAGCTCCTGAAGGACTGGACCGCCGCGGCCGAAGCCATGACCACCGGTCGCACGACCGGCGCGACGGGCGCCGTCGACGGCCCCTACGACGCGCCGCCTGAAGACACCGGGGAAGCCCTCGATCTGGCGGCCGGCAAGCTGACGTTGACGTTCGGCTTTGGCCCGGGCCTCTTCGAAAAGGACGGCAAGCCGCGCTTCGGGCTGGAGGGCCGCAGGCCCGATGCCCTGATCGACTTGCCGCATTTCCCCGGCGATGCCCTCGAGGCCGCGCGTACCGGCGGCGACATTGTGGTCCAGGCGTGCGCCGACGATCCGCAGGTCGCCGTGCACGCGATCCGGAACCTCGCACGCATCGGCTTCGGCAAGGTGCGCGTCCGCTGGTCCCAGCTGGGGTTCGGCCGCACCTCGTCCACCTCACGGGCCCAAACGACTGCGCGCAACCTCTTCGGCTTCAAGGACGGCACGGCCAACCTGAAGTCGGAAGACACGGCACTCCTCAACGAGCACGTCTGGGCCACCGCCGGAACCCGCCCGGGTGAAGCGTGGATGGCGGGAGGCAGCTACCTTGTCTCCCGCCGGATTCGGATGCATGTCGAGATCTGGGACCGGACCTCGCTCCGCGAACAGGAAGGGCTGATCGGCCGCACGAAAGGTGCCGGAGCGCCGTTGTCCGGAGGGGAAGAATTCACGGTGCCGGACTTCGCAATCAAGGGCCGCGATGGCGAGCCGCTGATTCCCATCGATTCCCACGTCCGCCTCGCCCACGCGGACCAGAACAACGGCGTGAAGATGCTTCGCCGCGGATACAACTACGCCGACGGTTCGGACGGGCTCGGCCACCTCGATGCAGGCCTGTTCTTCATCGCCTTCGTCAAGGACCCGCGGACGCACTACGTGCCCATGCAGATGACGATGGCAAAGAGCGACAAGCTGGCCCTGGAGTACCTCAAGCACACGGGCTCCGGCCTGTTCGCGGTGCCTCCGGGCATCAAGGCGGGCGGCTTCATTGGTGAGGGCTTGTTCGCATGAAGCCGCCCGTCGTCGGACGCGGCCGGTAGGGCGCTCTACGGGACCGCTGGCTAGGAAAGCGGCCGTCCGGCCATCCGTTCGAGCCGCTCGATGCGCTCACGCATGGGCGGGTGGGTGGCGAACAGCTTGGTCATGGCACCGCCGCGGAACGGGTTGGCAATCATCAGGTGCGAAGTATTCACGAGGCGCTGATCCTGCGGCAGCGGCACCTGCTTCACGCCTGCTTCGATCCTGCGGAGGGCTGAGGCGAGCGCCAGCGGATCGCCGGTGAGCTCCGCGCCGTCGTGGTCGGCGTCGTACTCCCTGGTGCGGGAAATGGCGAGCTGGATCAGCGAGGCGGCAAACGGCGCCAGGAGGGCCATGGCGATCATGGCAAACGGGTTGGCGTTCCGCCGGTCCCCGCCGCCGAAGAACAGCAGCATTTGGCCCACCGAAGTAATGACGCCGGCGACGGCGGCCGCGATGGACGAAGTGAGGATGTCGCGGTTGTAGACGTGCATGAGTTCATGCCCGAGGACGCCGCGGAGTTCGCGCGCGTCGAGCAAGTTCAAGATCCCCGCGGTGCAGCACACGGCGGCGTTCTTGGGATTGCGTCCCGTGGCGAAGGCATTGGGGGTCATGGTCGGAGAAACGTAGATCCGCGGCATGGGTTGGTTGGCCCGCACGGAGAGCTCCCGGACGATTTGGTACAGCTGCGGAGCCTGTGCTTCCGAAACCGGGTACGCGGCCATGGAGCGGATGGCGATCTTGTCGCTGTTCCAATATCCATAAGCCGTTGTCGCGACGCCGATCACTGCCATGATCCAGATGGGCGACGCACTGCGGGTGCCCACACCGATCACGGCACCGAGACCCAGCAGCACCGCCCAGAGCACACCGAAGAGCGCTGCGGTCTTCAGGCCATTGTGATGATTATGCACTTCACTACTTTCTTGCAGTACGGCTTTTGGTTCTGTTCCGATTAACGCCGACGGCGGCCCGGACGTTCCGCCCAACTAGCTCGCATTTGTTGTCGTTCCGAGCCGCCATAACGACAACAACTGCGAGCTAGTTGGGCGTGGGGCTGGGTCCGGGCTAAGGCACCGGGTGGAGCGAATCGTACTGGAGGAATCCACGCTGACCGCGCGCCACCAGCCACGCAAGCACTGCGCACAGCACGCCGCCGAGAAGCAGCACCCAGCCTTCGCTGAGAACTTTCGTGACTCCACCGGAGAGCATGTCCCCCACGCGCGGACCACCGGAAACCACCACAATGAACACGCCTTGCAACCGTCCCCGCATGTGGTCCGGAGTGGCCGATTGCAGGATGGTGGTGCGGAAGACCGCGCTGACGGAGTCCGAGATCCCGGCAAGGGCACAACACAAGGCCGCCGGGATGATCCACAGCGTGACGCCATCGCGCCCTGCGTCCCCGGCCAGGACCACCACCAGCCCGAAAGCAGCAATCGAGAAGCCCCATCCTGCCACGGACCACACCACCGCGCTCCCCTGGCGCCGCACCCTCCCCAGGGGCCCGGAGAACAGTCCCGCCAGGAAGGCGCCGACGGCCACGGACGCGAGCAGCACACCCACAGTGGCGTCACCGCCCCCGATCATCGTGGCTCCGATCGCGGGCATGAGGGCACGGGGCTGGGCGCAGATCATCGCAATGAGGTCGATGATGAACGTCATGCGAAGGTTGGGCCGGGTGCCCAGGAAACGGAAGCCCTCGACGACGGAGCGCAGCCCGGGTGCCGACGCGTTCTCCGCCGCGGGAAGGGCCGGGAGCTTGAACAGGCTCCACAGCGCGAAGGCGAAGCTGAGCGCATCGATCGTGTAGGTCCAGCCAAAACCGCTCGACGCGACTAGCACACCGGCCAGCAGGGGGCCTGCCGTCATGGAAATGCCCATGTTGAGCATGCTCAACGCGTTGGCGGCGGGCAGCAGTTCCTTGCGGACCAGCAAGGGAATAATGGCGCTGCGTGCCGGTCCGTTGATGCCCTGCGCGCCGCTCTGGATAGCGACGAGGAGGAACAGGATCCAGACATTGTTGAGCTGGAACCAGGCCTGGAGTGCCAGGGCCACGCTGCAGGCCCACAGGACGAGGGACGCAACAATGGCGACCTTCCGCCGGTCATAGGCATCCGAAAGGGCGCCGCCGAACAAGCCCGCAATCACCAGCGGAACCAGGGCAAAGATGCTGAGCAGTCCCACGTAGAGGCTCTGTTGGGTGATGCTGTAGACCTCGAGGCTCACGGCAACCAGGGTCAGCTGGGATCCGACCATCGACACCGAAGACCCCAGCCACAGGCGGCGGAATGCGGGGCTTTCGCGAAGCGGGGTCATGTCAGCCAGGAGTTTTGCCACCGTCCAACCCTACCCACCAAGCCATCCGCCCTCCCGGAGCGCCGCGGGGGCAGGGTTCGCAGCTGCGGTGCGGTCCGCCGTCGGGCCCGAGTCCGGGCCGCGAGCGGGGTGCCGTCGTGCCCGAGTGCCGCCCGCCGTCGGCGGGTTCATCCGAAGTTAGCCTCACCTTATTGTGAAGTACTCATAATAAGTGCTTCAATGGGCGTATGGCAGATCACACGGCAGACCAGGAAGCGTGGGCTTCCGCCCTGCATTCCCACGGACGCCGCGTGACCAAGCAGCGTCTTGCGGTTCTTGCTGCCGTTCAGCACAATCCACATTCCCCGGCCGAAGGCATCCTGGCTGCCGCGCGCAAGGAACTTCCCGAACTGACAGCGCAGTCTGTTTATGTGGTGCTGAGCGACCTCACGGACCTACAGATGCTGCGACGGTTCGAACCGCCCCACTCTCCCGCGCTGTATGAGACCCGGGTGGGCGACAACCACCACCACGCCGTCTGCATCAGTTGCGGCCGGGTGGAGGATGTCGACTGTGCCGTCGGCCATGCCCCCTGCCTCACCCCGCACTGGGATGAGCACTCCAAACCCATGACCATCCAGATCGCAGACGTCCTGTACCAAGGCATCTGCCAGGACTGCCAGGCCAAACAACAGCTTCCTACTCACACGCAAGTAACCACGAAATAGGAGAACGATGACCGCGAACATCTCGACCACCCAGTCGGGCGCCCCCGTCACCTCGGACGCGCATTCCAAGTCCGTTGGTGCCGATGGTGCCATCATCCTGACCGACCACTACCTGGTGGAAAAGCTCGCCCAGTTCAACCGCGAGCGCGTCCCGGAGCGTGTTGTCCACGCCAAGGGCGGCGGCGCTTTCGGTATCTTCAAGACTTCCTCGGATGTTTCCAAGTACACCAAGGCTGCTTTCCTGCAGCCCGGTGTCGAGACGGACATGCTCATCCGCTTCTCCTCCGTCGCAGGCGAGAACGGCTCCCCTGACACGTGGCGCGACCCCCGCGGCTTCGCCGTCAAGTTCTACACTTCCGAGGGCAACTACGACCTCGTGGGCAACAACACCCCGGTGTTCTTCATCCGCGACGGCATCAAGTTCCCGGATTTCATCCACTCCCAGAAGCGCCTCCCGGGCACCCACCTGCGCGACGCCGACATGCAGTGGGACTTCTGGACCCTCTCCCCCGAGTCCGCACACCAGGTCACCTGGCTCATGGGCGACCGTGGCCTGCCGGCTTCCTGGCGTGAAATGCAGGGCTACGGCTCGCACACCTACCAGTGGATCAACGCCGAGGGCGAGCGCTTCTGGGTCAAGTACCACTTCAAGTCCAACCAGGGCGTCAAGACCATCACGGGCGACCAGGCTGAAGAACTGGCCGGCTCGGACGCGGACTTCTACATCCGCGACCTCCAGGAGAACATTGCCGCCGGCAACTTCCCGTCGTGGGAACTGCACGTCCAGGTCATGCCTTACGAGGACGCGAAGACCTACCGCTTCAACCCGTTCGACCTCACCAAGGTGTGGCCGCACGCGGACTACCCGCTGATCCACGTTGGCACCATGGAGCTCAACAAGAACCCGGAAAACTACTTCGCGCAGATCGAGCAGGCCACCTTCGCGCCGTCGAACTTCGTTCCGGGCATCGCCGCCTCCCCGGACAAGATGCTGCAAACCCGCATCTTCTCCTACGCCGACGCACACCGCTACCGCGTGGGCACGAACCACGCCCAGATCCCGGTAAACCAGCCGAAGAACCAGGTCAACAACTACAGCCAGGACGGCGCGGGACGCTACCTGTTCAACGCTCCTTCGGTTCCGGTCTACGCACCGAACTCCGTGGGTGGCCCGGCTGCTGTTGAGCCGCAGAACCCGGCCGGCGGCTGGGAGAACGACGGCGAGCTGACGCTCTCCGCACACTCCCTGCACGCCGAGGACGGCGACTTCGTCCAGGCTGGCGCGCTCTATCGCGAGGTGTACGACGACGGCGCCAAGGCCCGTCTGCTGGACACCATCACCGGCGCCGTCGGTGGCGTCAAGAGCGCCGACATCAAGGAACGCGCCATCCAGTACTGGACCAACGTGGACGCCGAACTCGGTGCCAAGCTGCGCGCCAACCTCGGCGCGGGCGAAGGCGAGTCGGCTGCGGAAGCAGCGAACAAGCTGTAACAACGGCCTCCAACGAAGCAACCCCGCTACGGAATTTACGTGGCGGGGTTGCTTTTTTGGCATGAATAGCGGGTCTTGTTTAGCGTTCCTCGGCGGGTTTTCCACATAGCAAACAATGGCTCTGGCTAGCTCGGCATGGTGATCCATAGGATCCTTACATGAGCACATTTACCGGGATCCCCGCAGAGGCGATCGCCTTCTATGCCGAACTTGAAGAGAACAACAACCGCGAATGGTGGCTGGAGCACAAAGACATCTACGACTCCGCCGTGAAGGAGCCATTGACGCTGTTACTGGAGGAGCTTGAGCCAAGATTCGGGCCGGGCAAGGTGTTCCGTCCGAACCGGGATATCCGTTTTTCCCAGGACAAGTCCCCCTACAAGACGGCACAGGGAGCGTTTGCGGCAGACAAGGAGGGCGTCGGCTTCTACCTCCAGCTCAGTGCAGACGGCCTGTTGGTCGGGGGTGGATGCCACTCGCGCACCCCGGAGCAGATTGCCCGTTTCCGCGCAGCTACGGATTCGCCGGCCAGCGGGGAGCAACTGCAGAAGATCGTCGATTCCATCGCCGCGGCAGGTTTCGCGGTGGAAGGCGAGAAGCTCAAGACCGTGCCTCGTGGTTTCGACAAAGCCCATCCCCGGGCCGAGCTTCTGAAGCACAAGTCGTTGTCCGCAGGCATGACCTTGGGCGAACCGGAATGGATGTCCAAGCCCTCGGCCAAAGAAGAAATCGCCAAGCGTTGGGAGGTACTGCGCCCGCTGGTGGAATGGGTCAACGAACACGCGGCGCCGTAAGCCCGAGAGGGCCGTGAGTCTAGCCGGGGCGTGAGCCCAGCCCCGGGATCAAACCTTGCTGAGGCTGTCTTCGTCGTCGCCGCTCTTGTCGGAAGCCGCGGCCTTGTAAGAAACGGCCGCGTTCCCGGACACCGCGGCTTTCGCCGATGCGAACTTCTCGTTCAAGCGGGAGTGGCGCTGTCCATAGGCAAAGTAGATGGCAAGTCCGATCGCCAGCCAGATGGCGAAGAAGATCCAGGTCTCCACGGCCAGGTTTGTCATCAGGTAGACGCACAGCACCGCCGAAACCACGGGAAGCACCTTGCCGAACGGAACCCGGAAAGCCGGCTTCAGATCTGGACGCTTCTTACGCAGGACCAGGATGCCCAGGCTCACCATGACGAAGGCCGAAAGGGTACCGATGTTGATCATTTCCTCGAGAAGATCCACATTGGTCAGGCCAGCGACGATTGCCACGGCAGCGCCGCAGATGATCTGGAGGCGGACCGGCGTCGAACGCTTGGCACTGGTCTTGGACAGCGCGCGCGGGAGCAGGCCGTCACGGCTCATGGCAAGGACCACCCGCGCCAGGCCCATGAGCAGCACCATGATGACGGTGGTCAAACCGATGAGCGAGCCAAACGCAATGACCTTGGCCGCGTCGGTGTTTCCAACCGCCTCGAAGGCCGTGGTCAGGGTGGGGTTCTTGGCTTCGGCCAGTTGGGTGTAAGACACCATGCCGGTCAGGGCCAGGGAGACCAGGATGTACAGCAGCGTCACCAGCGCCAGGCCGCCGAAGATGCCCCGGGGCAAGGTCTTCTGCGGGTTCTTGACCTCTTCCGCTGAGGTGGCAACCACGTCGAAGCCAATGAAGGCAAAGAACACCAACGCTGCGCCGGCAAAGATGCCCAGCGTTCCGTACTGCGCCGGAACCGCACCAGTGAGGAAGCCGAAGAAGGACTGCTTCATGACATCCGCGCCGTCGTTGCCCCCGGTAGGCTGCGATGCCGGGACGAAGGGCGCGTAGTTGGAGAACTTCACGTAGGTGAACCCGACAACAATCACGAACAGCACCACGGCGATCTTGATCAGCGTGAATACGTTGCCCACCCGTGCGGAGAGCTTCGTGCCGAGCACCAGGAGCACCGTGAAGATCGCGACAATCAGGAAAGCGCCCCAATAGAGATCCACGCCGGCAATGTTCACGGCCGGCGGCATATCCACACCCATAAGCGCAAACACTTTGCTCAAGTAGATTCCCCAGTACTTGGCGATCACCGCAGCAGCGGTAAAGAGTTCAAGGATGAGGTTCCAACCAATGATCCAAGCGAGGACTTCGCCCATCGTGGCGTAGGTGAAGACGTAGGCGGACCCAGCAACCGGGATCGCGGTAGCGAATTCGGCGTAGCACATGATGGCCAAAGCACACGTGACGGCTGCGACAGCGAACGAGATGGTCACGGCCGGGCCGGCGAAGTTCGCAGCGGCCTTGGCGCCGACGGAGAAGATCCCGGCGCCGACCGCAACGGCGACGCCCATGATCATCAGATCCCACGTGCTGAGGGAACGCTTGAGCTTGCGTCCGGGCTCATCGGCGTCCGCTATGGACTGCTCGATCGATTTGGTCCGGAAGAGGTTCATAGAAAAGTCCACAATCTTGATGAGGTGGTAGAAACAGACTCATCAAGAGTAGTGTCCAGCCAATGGACCCCCACATTTGTCCCGAATCGTGAGACACAAGCACGGTCCATCTTCAGAGATTGGAGACGTTCCAATCCATCAACGTGGAACGGATAAGGAAGCGCTTCCCCTCAGGCGATTCCACTGAGAACCCACTCCCGCGGCCGTCCACTACGTCCACCGTCAGATGGGTGTGGGACCAGTAATTGAACTGCTCCCGGGACATCCAGAACTCCAGGAGCTGCGGCCGTTCGGGCTCGCCAATATCGAAAAGTCCGAGCAGAACGTCCGAATCACCGGTGATGAATTCGCCGGCGGGATAGCACATGGGTGAGGAACCGTCGCAGCAGCCACCCGATTGGTGGAACATGAGGGGACCGTGTTGCTCCCACAGCTTCCGGAGCAGTTCGATGGAAACGGCGGTGAGCGCCACCCGGGAAAAGTCTTCCCCGGGCAGCGTCACTGCGGCGTCAAGCCTGTTGCGGGGCATTAGAACCTCAGCACCACGCGGCCGTCGATCTTGGCATGCTTCATTTCGTCAAAGACCGCGTTCACCTCGGAGAGCTCCCGCGTGGACACGGTCGGGTGGATCTTGCCCTGCGCGTAAAAGTCCAGGGCTTCCTCCAGGTCCTGGCGTGTTCCCACGATCGAACCACGGACGGTCAGGCCCTTGAGCACGATCTCGAAGATCGGCGCGGGGAAGTCTCCCGGCGGGAGTCCGTTGAAGACGATGGTCCCGCCACGGCGGGCCATGCCGATCGCCTGCCCGAACGCCGAGGGGTGCACCGCCGTGACCAAGACGCCGTGGCAGCCTCCGGTTTCCCGTTGAATGACTTCCGCCGGATCTTCGTGCAGCGCGTTGACCGTGAGCTCGGCGCCGTGTTTCCTGGCGAGGGCGAGCTTGTCGTCGGCGATGTCCACAGCGGCAACCCGCAGGCCCATGGCCACGGCGTACTGGACTGCGATGTGTCCTAGGCCGCCGATGCCGGAAATAGTGACCCATTGGCCCGGCTTGGCCTCGGTCATCTTCAATCCCTTGTAGACCGTGACTCCGGCGCACAGCACCGGGGCGACCTCTACGGGGTCCGAACCTGCCGGGATCCTCGCAGCGAACCGGCTGTCCACCAGCATGTACTCACCGAAGGAACCGTCCACGCTATAGCCGGCGTTCTTCTGGGCTTCGCACAGCGTCTCCCAACCGGTCCGGCAGAACTGGCAATCGCCACAGGCGGACCATAGCCAGGCGTTGCCCACCAGGTCCCCGACGGCAAGGTCGGTGACGCCCTCGCCGAGGGCAACCACTTCACCCACGCCTTCGTGGCCGGGCACGAACGGCGGTGAAGGCTTGACTGGCCAGTCCCCCTCGGCGGCATGCAGGTCGGTGTGGCACACGCCGCTGGTGATGACCTTGACCAGCGCTTCTCCTCGACCGGGCGCGGGAAGGGGAAGTGACTGGATCTGAAGGTCTTGTCCGAATTCTGTTACTACGGCTGCTTGCATTGTCGTCGTCATTGGCGAAATCCTTGCGTCGTTAAAACTAGATGTGCGGTGTAGGTGCTGCTTTCCTGAGGGGTGGCCAGGGTGGGCCGGCGGGGAGGGATCTGTGCTGGTCCCGCCCCGCCAGGTCAAATGAGGCTTAGAAGAAGCCGAGTTTGTTTTCGTTGTAGCTGACCAGGAGGTTTTTGGTCTGCTGGTAGTGGTCCAGCATCATGGCGTGGTTCTCGCGTCCGATGCCGGAGGACTTGTAGCCGCCGAACGCGGCACCGGCCGGGTAGGCGTGGTAGTTGTTGACCCAGACGCGGCCAGCCTGGATCTCCCGGCCTGCCCGGTAGGCAACGTTGCCGTTGCGGGACCAGACGCCGGCGCCGAGTCCGTAGAGGGTGTCGTTGGCGATCCCGATGGCGTCGTTGTAGTCGCTGAACTTTGTGACGGACACGACGGGGCCGAAGATCTCTTCCTGGAAGATCCGCATCCGGTTGTGGCCTTCGAAGATGGTCGGCTGGACGTAGTAGCCGCCGGCGAGGTCACCGGAAAGCTCGGTCCGGGCGCCGCCGGTGAGGACCTTCGCGCCCTCCTGCTTCCCGATGTCGATGTAGGAGAGGATCTTCTCCAGCTGGTCGTTGGAGGCCTGGGCGCCGATCTGGGTGTCGGTGTCCAGCGGGTTGCCTTGGATGATCTTGTTGGTGCGTGCCACGGCGTCGGCGATGAAGGAGTCGTAGATGCCTTCCTGGACCAGGGCGCGGGAGGGGCAGGTGCAGACTTCGCCTTGGTTGAAGGCGAAGAGCGTGAAGCCTTCCTGGGCCTTGTCGTAGAACGCGTCGTTCTGCGCGGCGACGTCGTCGAAGAAGATGTTAGGGCTCTTGCCGCCCAGTTCCAGGGTCACGGGGATCAGGTTCTGTGACGCGTACTGGCTGATGAGCCGGCCCGTGGTGGTCTCGCCGGTGAAGGCGATCTTGCGGATTCGCGGGCTGGAGGCGAGCGGCTTGCCGGCCTCGACGCCGAAGCCGTTGACAACGTTCACGACGCCGGCGGGCAGCAGGTCGGAGATGAGTTCCATGAGGACCAGGATGGAGGAGGGGGTCTGTTCGGCGGGTTTGAGGACGACGGCGTTGCCCGCGGCCAGGGCCGGGGCGAGCTTCCACACAGCCATGAGGATCGGGAAGTTCCACGGGATGATCTGGCCCACGACGCCCAAGGGCTCGTGGAAGTGGTACGCGGTGGTGTCCTCGTCCAGCTGGGACAGGTGGCCTTCCTGGGCACGGATCGCGGAGGCGAAGTAGCGGAAATGGTCCGCCGCGAGGGGGATATCCGCGTTCAGGGTTTCGCGGATCGGCTTGCCGTTGTCCCAGGTCTCGGCGACCGCCAGCAGCTCGACGTTCTCATCGATGCGGTCGCCGATCTTGTTCAGGATTGCGGCGCGTTCGGTCGCGGAGGTCTTGCCCCAGGACGGTGCCACCTTGTGCGCGGCGTCCAGTGCCAGCTCGATGTCCTCGGCCGTGCCGCGAGCCACCTCGCAGAAGGCCTTGCCGGTCACCGGGGTGATGTTCTCGAAGTACTGCCCCTTGACCGGGGCAACCCACTCGCCGCCGATCCAGTTCTCGTAACGGTCCTTGAACGTGACCTTCGAACCCTCGGCACCCGGCTGTGCATAAACAGTCATTGCTAGCTCCTTTGCTGCGCATGATGGTGGCTTTGCTGTGCCATCAGCGTAGGAGCGGGGAGGTTGCAAGCAGGTTGCAACCTTGTGGTTCAGATCACGTCGGGGCAGTACTCCCCTGCCGGGCCCGGAAAGCTAGAGGCCTGCAGGGAAATTGTAGGAGCTCGGAACCGGCGAAGGTGCGGAACCGAAGGAGAGCACCACTTCGTCGTGGGCCTTGAGAACCACGTCAGACACCGGCGCACTCTGTTTTACGCCGTTCAGGTATACGCTCCAACCTCCGGTTCCGCCGTGCGGTGCTCCGGTGGCATCGTTGCCGTCCAACACTCCCCATTCGCTGAGGACCTGGCCGAGCGTGTACTTCAGGCCGGCGGTGGGCGCTTCGATGTGGATGACGCCAGTCGTGTCGTGGGTGTGAAGTGCCGAGATTCCGTTGGGTTGCCCGTCGGCCCCGAAACTGAAACCAATCTCGGCCGGGACCGTGACGGCTTTGCCATCCACCAGGACATCCAGATGGGCGTGGTAGTGCTCGGCTGTGCCTTCGGCGGTCAGGATATCCAGACCTGCGGACTTGATTCTCTGGGCGCCCGCCGCGGGATCAAGTCCCCAGTCGGCGGCAGCCGTGGTGGCCGAAGTCGAAGGCGTGGCCGAAGCCGAAGGCGTTGCCGACGCGGGGGCTGTCTGGGCGGGTGCCCCGCAGGCTGTGACTCCGGCAAGGAGTCCGGACATGGTCAGGGCAACGGCGAGGCGTTTGTTCAACACGGAGGAAGCTTCTTTCGTTTGGCTCGCTTCTACGATACGGGCCGAAACTCCGTATTGCCCGAGTGCCACACGAGGGGCCAGCGTCAGGCCGACAGTTCGCTTTCCAGGCGTTCAAGCTCGGCGACGACGGCGGCCCGCTTCGGCGAGCGCGGCGGCAGGAGCCTGAGGGCGGCAAGCCGGACGTCGACGTCGTTTTTCGCCTCGGGCAGTCCGGCATACTTGAGCAGCGCCTCGGCACTGCCGTCGTTCAGGACCGCCTCGCGCAGGAGCGCCGAAACCTTCTCGCGGAGCTCCACGATGCCGGGCGCTTCCGAATGCGGAAGGACGGCGCCTTTGTAGATCTCCAGCGCGATGCGGTGGGCGCCCCGCTGCAGGCAGGACAGAACCTGGGCCGCATCCTGGCCAAGGTCGATCGGGAGCCGGTAGGGGCGTGATTCCGGGACCGCGGCGGGGTCGAGCTCGTGGAGCACCTTGCGCAGGCGCACCATTTCGGCCCGCAACGTCACGCTCGAGCCATCCCCCGGATAGAGGGCCAGGGCGAGCTCCTCGGCACTGAGCCCTTCGGGACGGGTTCCCAGCAACGCCAGGATCTCGCTGTGCCGTGCGGACAGCGGAATGCTGCGCCCTCCGATGCTCAACAAGGCCTGGTCCCGGCCGAGCAGCTGGAGGCTGTTCCGGTACAGTCCTGTCCCCTGGCGTGAGCCGACGGCGGAAGGCGAGTTCCGGCGTCGGGCAGGCGCAGAGTGCTTAGTGGCCGCGAGTTGGAGCCTTTCCACCCGTAATTGCGCCTGCGCGGCAGCCACAGTTGCTTCAACGAGGGAAAGTGTGTGGGGTGCGACGGCGGCTTCCGTGCCGGTGATGTCGACGACGCCGAGCAGGGCTCCGGAATCAGGGTCATGGAAGGGCACGGCGGTGCAGCTCCACGGGTGGACGGAGCGCTTGTAGTGCTCGGCGCCGGAGATCTGGATTCCACGGCCCAAGGCGAGCGCCGTGCCGGGCGCACTCGTGCCGACCGCGGCTTCGGACCAGTCCGCGCCGGCGACGAACATCATGCCTTCGGCGCGGCGCCGCATCGCGGGATTTCCGTCCACCCACAGCAGGCGGCCCAGCTCGTCCCCCACGGCGACCAGCAGCCCGCTCTCATAGCTGGGCTGGATGAGGAGCTTCTGGATGACGGGCATGATGGTGGCCAGCGGGTGTTGGCGGCGGTATTCCTCGAGCTCGTCGAGGTCGATGACCAGCGGCGCCTCGGGCTGGTCCGGGTTTGCTTTGAGCTGGGCGGATCGCTGCCAGGATTCCTTGATCAGGCTGCGTAGACCGGGAAGCTCCGTGGCGTCGGGAAGCCCGTAACGCCACGATTCCAAGTGTTCGTGCCCGGCGCGGGCATGACGCTGCAGCAGCTCGGCGGCGTCATTGACCGAAGCTGCCGGATGGATCGGATTCCTCATCGAACTCCCAAAACCGGACGCAGCACAGTACGGGCCAGTCTAGTTGCGACGCCGGGGTTTGTGTACCCGCTCACTCCGGGTGGAATTCGTACGACTCGACCTCGCCCAACGCTTCGATCCGGGGTACAGGCAGGCCGACTTCCGCGACGAGTTCCGCGAAACTGTGGCCACGGCTGAAGCGATCGAACGTTGCCCTATCCGGACAGGTGTCGTACACCGAGATGCCACCCTCGGTGGAAAGACATACATGGATCTTCAACGCGCCGGATGGCAGCAGGCCCACCATGCGCTTGTGGCCTTCCAGCAGTTGAGCGGGATCCCCGTCGAAATGGTAGACGCCCATGAACATTGCTTCTCTCCTGTCTTGCGTCAGCTTCAGAGCGGGGCCGCCAACGCCCGCGCGAGGGCTTCGGGTTTGCGGTCCGCCCAGGGTGCGGCCTTCTCGAGCTGGCCCGCCAAGCGAAAGAGTGTGGCCTCATCCCCGAACCGGCCAAGGAAGGACATGCCCACCGGCAGGCCGGCCGAGTCGACTCCAAGAGGCAGCGACATGGCCGGGTTGCCCGAGATGTTGGCATATTCGCCGTC